>DATGNN010000079.1:0-14850 GCA_035306725.1 Chitinispirillaceae bacterium
AGCTTGCTCAGGTCTGCGTTGAATAAAGCTGGTACGGCTCACCATTTAATCCATAATTCAATTTAAAAATGACGGCATCTGAACTGTAGCGAACAATAAAATTATTCATATCCGTCTCAAGATATTTACTTGCGGACAGAAACAAAATTCTATTTCAATCCGGCTTTAAAGTTAAATACTGTACTTCCTCCAATGTTTACACTCTTTTTATATGCGGCGACAACTGTTCTCATTTTGTCAAAATCGGGTTCTACAAAACTGAAATCAATACAAAAATGACGAATGCCGGAAATGTTCATTTTATTTTGTCTGGCTGTAAGACAAAGAGTTTTATCAGAAAGCAGATAGTATAAACTGTTTTTCTTTCGCAAAAAAAAACGGTTTTTTATCGGGTCTGATACAATTTCGTTTTCTGGGACGGGCGGCTTTATTTTCGAAATAAACAGAGGGACATGCGAATAGATGTAAAGTATTCCTTTTGATGATACCGATCTTTTCAGATTAAGGTAATCGTCTTCAACCGAATATGTAAAAAAAGAAAAACCGCAAGATTCAAGAACAGACTGCGATATTCTGTTAAGAACCCCAATAGGATTATCTGCAATGAGGATTGTATCTTTCTTTTTAAATAAAAGGTTCTGGCCAAATGATTTACAGGCCCATTTCCTGACACCGCATGATCTGAAACGATTGATCAGGCTTTTCCATAAAACGATATCTTTTTCCGGGATAAAAGGCGGCAGTGATGGAATAAGTCTGGATCTCCATACCCTCATTTTTTCTTCATTGGCAAGTAAAGAATCCATGTTTTTTGCGTCTGCAGCAAAAATAAGATGCTGGCATGGTGATGAGATCAGAAAATCAAGCCATTGAGGATTGTCGATCTTTACCCAGAGTTCTTTTCCTGATGCTGCTTGTTTTTGCACCTGAACAGATTTTTTTAAAATTGGTATGGCATTATTACAGCAGGTGTTAAATTTTACAGGTTTATTGGAAATACCGGGTATACAGGAACCGGATGTAAAATCTTTTTGTGATTTGCTGATAACAAATACCGAATCGCCTTCAGAACACAGGATCGTTTTTTTAAGGATTAATTCAATTCCATTTCGTGTAAGTCTTGAGGATTCTACAAGTACAGCTTTACCTTCAAAGCCATCATGCGGTTGTATGCGAATCCGGTCTCCAGGATCAATGTTTACTTTTGATCTGACAAGAATATTGTTTTGAGTGATTTCTGATATTTCTCCTGCATAAAGGCCTGTTCCCGAAGGTGTAAGATGGTTGATAATTCCCATTATATTTGTACTGTCAAGAAAAAATGTTGTCTTGGGTCTTCCCATGTCGTATTGCAGAGATTCTTTTATTTCGCGAACAAGCTGTGGATTGTCAAGAAGTTTACGGTATGAACTGACAACTTTATGAACATATTCGGTTCCTTTCATTCTGCCTTCGATTTTCAGGCTTGCAATACCAGCTTTAATAAAAGCTTCAATATAATCGGCAGCACAGAAATCATCTGGTGAAAAAAAATACCCTTCTGATGATTTGCCGTAAAATTTACGTCTGCATACCTGGGTACATCGTCCGCGGTTGCCGCTTGAACCTCCAAGAAAACTGCTTGCAAGACAGAAACCGGATATGCTGTAGCAGAGTGCACCATGGATGAAAATTTCAAGTTCTATTGGTGAGTTTTTTTGCAATAAAAGAATTTCATCCAATGAGAGTTCTCTTGCAAGCACTACGCGGCTTATTCCCATTTTTCTTGCAGCTTCAATCTGGGTTCTGTTATGTATTGCCATCTGTGTGCTCGCATGGAGCTTGAGGGATGGAAAATGGTTTTGAGCTGTCTTGATAAGACCCAAATCCGCAACAATTATTCCGTCAATACCTGTCTGGGATAATTGGTAGAGAAGATGGATCAGTTTTTCCAGTTCATTTGTTTTTATCTGTGTATTTAATGTAACATAAATTTTTACATTTCGTTTTCTGGCATACGGGACCAGATACGAAACTGTTTTCACAGTAAAGTTTCTGGCACGTAAACGCGCGTTGAAATCTTCGAGGCCAAGATACACTGCATCAGCACCTGCTTCAATAGCTGCATGAAAGCATTCAATAGATCCGGCCGGAGATAGAAGTTCAGGGATTCTTTGTGATCGGGAATTTGTCATATCAGGTATAAAATACGATTTATCGACGGCAAATGTTGATATTTGTTCAGAATAAGGACAAATTGGCCATTTTTGAAACAAAATCACTATCAGAACTTGTAAATATAGTGAAAATGAGTTATTATTTGTTATCAAGCCGATTTGCTTATTGGTGAGTACACCAGAATGCTTTGTTCTGTGGATTGAAAAGGGAAAAGCTGGTTACAGGATCTGTTCTTTTAACATGACCTGTTGGTTTCAAGTGAATCAAAAACAAAATTACTATTGTCTTGTGGTTTTCTCCAAGTACACTGCGGAATTGGTATAAAATATGCTTTTTAGTAAATTTATGACTGAAATTACCATAAACGCAATCGGAATGTTAGTTGACCTGACACTTCATTTGGCTCCCAAAAAGCAGATAAAGAAGTTCGAACTTAATTCAGACAAGGTTCCTTCTGTCGGGGTTTCGTATGAAGGCTGGGAATACAGAGAATTTGAATCGCAGGACAGCGGCTTTACACATAGGTATTTTTATTATCCCGGGCCATCCAGGGATGCACCCGCCTTTATTTTTCTTCATGGATTAATCTTTGATGGGCGTAACTTTATAAATACCAAAACTCTTGGTGATAAATGGCAGCTTATTGCATACGATTTTCCTGAATCAACCAATGCCTACAGGGGTGATATGAATGATTTCCGCTTTTTGCTGGATGACTTTCTGGATGCCCTGAATATTGATACGATTTTTCTGTGTGGCGTATCTTTTGGAGGGGGGATAGCTGCAAGATACGCTGCATCACATGCACGAAGAGTTAAAGCTTTAATTCTGGTTTCCACTTTTATAATGAACGCATTACCTTCAGATAGAATCAAAAGCCGTCAGTTGGCGAGAATCCTTCTGAAACAACCGGATTACAAACTTTACTGGCTGCTCGGGAAAATCCTTTCACGATCATTCAGAAAACGTAACAATCCTCTTGCGGATGCCACAGAACTGGTCAGAATAAAAAATCTCGACTGGTATCGTCAGGTGATCAAAGCTATTACAACATGTGAGGGGCCCGAGGATGCTGTGCAGATAAAATGTCCGGTTTTAAATCTTTATGGTTCTAAAGATCGCACGGTTTCTTTAAAAAGTGCCCGGGCGATTCAACAGTTTATACCTCAATCGAAATTTGAGATTATAAATGATGGGTCACATGCCATGATGTACCTGCAGGGAAAGCTGCTTTCTGAAAAGATCCGCTCGTTTTGTGATAAAATGATCTGATTTATTCTGGAGTTAATTAAACAAGGATAAATAAAAATCCCTGTTCTGGTTTAGAACATAAATTATTGAAAGTACCCGATATCCGCGCCAGATTGGTGCCTGATACTGGATCCAGTCAAAGCAAACCTGATTCATGCTATTATGAGATTCAGATCTGTAATTGCCTTCCTCCTTTATTGCCTTTAACTGGTCTTTCATTTCAGCTTGCATGTTTATTGAGCGGACATGGAGGATGAAAAGTTTAAGAGCAGTTTCTACATCCAGTTCTTTTTCCCAATGAATCTCTTCCTGTGCCTTAAACCTGAGAATCTCATTTTTATTGTTCTGGATGAATTGTTGAAGCTGGTATTTCAGCGAATCAAGGTGTCCCTGCGCATAAGATTCTTTAATTTTATCTAATTCAGTCATATCAGAGAATAATTTTATATTTATATCAAAATAAAAGCACCTAAAATATACTTTTTTATAATCACAAAATATAATCAAAAAACCATGGTAGTTCTTAATATAAAAATAAAAATGCAGGTTAGAAAGTGTATTATGTCAGAATATCAGCTTTTAGAAAGGGGAATTGTTGAGGCTGAACTCAGTTCGTCGATTCTGGTTTTTAATACAGGGTGTAGCGTGAGAAAGGACACAGATGTTTCTCAGGCCAGCTTTTAACAGTTGTTCTGTGTAATTGAGATCTGAAGCAATTTTCACCGCATAAAAAATGCGATCCATTTACTTTTACGCGTTTTTTTACTATATAGCGGATCAGTTTTAAAGCATGATTATTGTTGCTTTTAAAAAAACGTGAAGCCTGGATAGATTCACGATCTGCAGCACAGAGGTATTGTACAAGGTCATTTGACCGATACTGATAAAATCACAAAACTTCATTATCTCTTTTAATTTAAGTATTGCGCTGGCGTTTCAATTATGCATCAAGCATGATGTTTTCATCAAAAATAATTTTTTCGTTTTTCAGATTCTTTTTATTATTAAGGCTTCAATAAGGCTTCGTTTTAGCTGTTCGAGTGCATTGAAAATTCTTACTATCTCATTTGGTACTTCATAATTAAAAAGATCCCGCGATTCTTCCTGGCGGCGGTTCAATATATCACAATAGGAAAATGCCCGCACAATACCCAAGCCGGGGACAATAGGTAATTCTTTTATTACTGCACGCACCGGTACTGAAGAAGAAAGCTGTTGTCGTGATTTATGCAAATTGTTACCAAAAACCTGAATCATATTTTTACCTTTTTGCTTAGCTTCATACAGTGCCTTGTCTGCACTGTTAAAAAGAGTTTTCCGGTCTTTTATTATTCGGTTATCAAAGCAGGCTATGCCGATACTGATAGTAGGTGTTAGTGGAATGTCTGTAACAGGAGAGTGTAAAAGATCCATAATCCGTTGAGCTGTTTTATATGCCTGTGAACAGTTATCACCAGGGAGTATGACCAGAAATTCATCACCTCCGTAACGATATACAGAATCGTATCGTCTCAGGTTCTGGCGTATGCAGTTACTGACCAGTTGAAGTACGCGGGTTCCAATCTCGTGACCGTAAGTATCATTAATCTGCTTGAGATTGTCCAGATCGATAAACAGAATAGAAAAGGGAATGCTGAGGCGTTGTGATTTTTCAATTTCTGATTCGAGGTTTGATTGAAGAAGATTTTTATCGTATGCGCTCGTGGTTTCATCAATAATTGCTTTATCTGTGAACTCCCTGTATTGATCCGATTCGATTATTGTAGGTTTTTTCAGGATGTTTCGTATGTTTTGCATATAATCCAGAGCTGCTACCTGAATAGAAACATTGCGCCCAAGAATTTTA
Source organism: Chitinispirillaceae bacterium (assembly GCA_035306725.1). Classification (GTDB taxonomy): domain Bacteria; phylum Fibrobacterota; class Chitinivibrionia; order Chitinivibrionales; family Chitinispirillaceae; genus JAAYEB01. The sequence continues at coordinate 5,255 of DATGNN010000079.1, forward strand.
GCCATTTTATTGCGATGATTGAGTATCTCTTTGAAAATTTTGCGGGCATCTGATGAATTTTCGATAAATTTATGAGTCAGCAGGTATACCGCTTCAACATAAATCCTGTTTCCAATCTCTTTTTTAAGTGAAGCAAGAGTCTTAATCTCGTGAGTTGATCCGGTTCGTTCTTCGGAAAGTACTTCTATGAGATTTTCATTTAAGTGTAACTCTTTGCGTAGCTTCGCCTCAAAATTCAGATTTCTGCTCATTAATTCTATCTCAATTCTGATAATAAACAGCAAAAATGTTGTTTCGAATTTGCTGTATCGTTTTTGAAACTATATTTTTGATAAGCGAGGTAAACGTGCACAAATTGATTTCTATACATTATTTAACAATGTGCGTAAATTAAAAACTGCTTCCAAAAATATTACGGAATGATTTAAAATTTATGAAGCCAAAAATAGATAAATAGTGTGCAGTTATTGAATAGAACCTATTTCGGAGCGTTTGGAAAGGATCCATTCAACATATTTGGAATCGATAATTTTACTGTGTTCCATAAGCCAACCAGTTAAATAAATCCTTAGTGCAAAAGGGTTTAATGAATTTCGGTCAAAGTCATCCAGAAAACCAAAAAATTTCATGGCAACAGTTTCATGATCAGATTGATGTAATGCAAAATCCGGAGCATTGTATGAACGCATCAGGTGCTCTTCGCAAGTAAAATGATAATTTAAATAGCGATCTATTTCCTTAAGAATTAAATCCATTTTTTTATGGTCTGAAACCTCTCTGGACTGTTCAATCAAATCAAAAAGTGAATACAGGTATTCATGTTGAACATCCATTTCACGAAAACCAAGAACATATCTGTCTTCAGAATTTTTCATATTATTCTTAATATGTGATTAAGTTTATTGGAAAGTACACCTGTCTAAAATACATCGTGAGGGTCGGACCTCAATAAGTTATTGAATTTGTTTGGAACTCCCTAAAATTAAACCGGTTAAAAAACTCTTAAAATGTTGTTTTTGCCATAAAAAACTGATTATTAACACCTATTAATTTTTGTTTGATGATGTTGCATCTGGGAGGGAGAGCAGATTTCTTTTTTTCAGGAGGTTTCCTCTAAAGGAAAATGGGAAGCAGGAAATCACAAATCTTTCAAAAAGCCAGACAAAGAAAAATACAATAAAAATATTTTAATTCATTATCAGCTGAATCAGTTTTTTAAGGGAGTTTCGATACCGAAATGCACTAGAAAATTAAAGAGTAATGGATATCGGTCTGTTTTGAACTATTTTTGACAAAGCAGTCCGGTACAGGTTCTAAACGGAATTGAAGAGAGTGGTATTGAATTTTTGCTTTCAGATAAAATAAATTTATATCAGAAACAGAATGAAAGGGATATGTATGGTAGAGTCGGTTGCAAAACAGTTGTTTCCTAAATTGTTCTTAAAAGTCGAAAAAAGTCGTTCAACAGCTCAATCTCGTCCTCTGATTATGGCAGAAATAAATACTTTGTTATCAATGCGTTTCAGCAATAAACCGGTTTTCGAATCAATAGAACAGTTTTATTCTCAGGAGTACAAAACAGCCCGGGAGTCGGGTGTGAGTTCCATTGAACTGGAGAAAATTGTGAAGTTTCGTCCTGCTACTTCAGCTGAAGCAAATTTACTATACAATGATATTCATTTTCGTGAAGAAAAAGCATCGTGAGTGTCGGACCTCAAAAGAGTGTCAACTGATAAAGACTTTACATTGTGTCCCGTTTGTGGAAAAAAATGCGGTCTTATGCTCAATATGATCTTTATTTATTTGAGTAAACACGCAAGCGTAAAGTCTTTATTTATTAAAGTTCATAATTGCATCAAATGCTTTCTTGGGTTTAAGGTGCTTGTCAAATAAAAGTGGATGATCCGGTCTTCCTGAAGGGAATTCAGACAGCCATGTATTGTCATCCGCAATACCCCAGAATGTCACGTTCTGTATCTTGTCGGCATTCCTGCGGAACATATCGAAAAACTCCTTATACCGGGCAGCCAGTCTGTTTTGATACTCTTCATTCAGATCATATCCCCTGTACCATCGCGATTGATCCTCAGAAGTATAATCCCTTGTATAAATAGAAATATCAAGTTCGGTAATGTGTACATCCAGACCCAGAGCCGCATACTCCTGTATCTCTTTTTCGAGATTATCTACTGTCTGACATGCCGACTGGTTGTTCATTTTCTCTTTTGCCGCACTTATATTCAGATGACATTGCAAACCGACTCCGTCAATGAGTTCCTGCTCCTTCAGTTTTTTAACAAACGATATAATGAATTCACGTTTTTCGTCCAGATAGTTCCAGAAATCATTGTAAAAAAGTTTCGCATCCGGATCGGCTTCCCGCGCAGCTTTGAACGCTTCATAAATATGATCTTCTCCGGCAATCTGATACCACTTGCTATTGCGGTATCCCCAGCGTGCCAGAGTCCCCAGATCTTCTCCAACATCCTGATCGTTTGCATCATACCCGACAACCGCCTCATTTACTACATCCCATGCGTAAACCCGACCCTTGAATTCCTTCATTACTCTTGTTACATGCGTTCTGATTCGTTCCAGTAACAACTGTTTTGATGCCTGTCCACCGTATGGACTTTGAAATACCCAGTCTGGAGTCTGATCAAACCATACAAGTACATGGCCCCGGACAAGCATACCGTTGCTTCTTGCTGCATTTACCATTGCATTGGCCTGACCGAATTGAAAATTTCCTTCTGAAGGCTGCAGCGCTGTCCATTTCATTTCATTTTCGCATACAGCGGCATTAAAATGCTCTTTCCAAAGCGCAGCATGAGAATCTCTGTATGAATTGCCATCAATAGCAGCTCCGATGTGAAAGTAATTCCTGTACTTTTTATGGAGTGATGTCTCCTGGACTGTGTCTTCTGGAATGCTGTCCTGGAGTGTTATTGAAAGGTTTTCAATTTTGTATGATGATATATCAATCAGTTTAGTATAAAATCCATCTTTTGTGACTATAAGTTGATCCATTGCATCTTTGCGAAGATTGAGTTTATGTGTGGCATCTGATAAAAGTTCACTATGTCCATTTTCACAGAGAAACATCTTATCCGGGGTAACCATAAGTTTGCGGGTAATAGAAACCGGAACTGAAGAGAATCTTACAAGGTATAATCCGTTTGAGAGTTTAGGGAGATCAACTGTAATTGATCCGGATAGGTTTTTGGGGAGTGGATGTTTGAGTATACACCTTCCTGTGACTGTATGTAGCATTACATCTGCGGATGAGATTTTTTCTGGAATCGAAAAGTGAAGACTGCTTCGGTGAAGAAAGATCAAGCCATTTTTATCAGAATTCAAATCAGTGCTTTTTATGATATCAGTTACATTTGATATGGAAAAAACACCATTGGAGTTGGTGGTATCCGAAAACTGGGGATCACTGACCAGCGAAACAACAGCTTCTTTAACTGGATTATTTCCGTCGGTGACAATACCGCTGATTGAGATTTGCAGTTGGGCTGCTGATACACGTATCGTAGCGTAAAACAGAATGGCCATACTACAGATTCTGATAGTTTTCATTAGCTCCCCTTTTGATATTTGCCTGAATTGCTGCACCATTATTAAAATACAATTTTACGATTAAATTACCGGTAAAAGTATCTTTACTGAAAAGTTAAAAAAAATCGGATCAAATCTGAAGTTTTTGAAAAGGTATAATCGATAATTTTAACAAGATAATCATGTACGCCGAGCGCGAAAGCCCCCGACTTTGCGGACAAAGTCGGGATTTGATTATTATAGCCATTAGCTGTACCCCCGACGTGTTAGTCGGGACTTGGCTATTGTAGTCCTGGTTGTACCTGCAACGGTAATAAGAGCGCAGGCGCAGCCGAGCATCCCGATGTAAAATCGGGATTTGATCATTATAGTCTCTAATTGTACCAATACACTCCGTGTGAACCGGCAATACGGATCCTTGGCGAATTGAGGAAAATTGGCAGTAGGTAGTGTCTCACGGGCAGTTTCTATGCGAGAAGGGAGACTGGGGGAAGAGGTCAAAGATGAATCCCAAATACCAATAAAAATTAAATTGCTCACAATTCAGAATTCATAATTTTCCATTCCTGATTATTCAAAATTCATAGTTATCGTTCAGGTAAGATTAATTAATTAAATGATCACCTTTTATACCTATCTTTCAACATATTTCATTTAAGAAAAAAGGTTTCCGGCCCTGATTCCCGTTTTTTATTTCGGCCAGATCTGCTTTTTTGAATGGTTATATTGATAACACGTTTGAAGCAAGAAAGATATGGGCAATTTTAAGTAAACATGCTAAAATGGATTCGGGTAAAAGTTATTGATTTCCATAAAGGTGTCAGAATAATCAGGTTAAATACAATTGTTGTAACTGGTGCGTTTTAAGATCACATGGATGCTACAGAGTGTTGGTTCTCAAGTAGAATAAAAATATGTACCGTTTGGAGAAAAGAAAATTTGCCCTATGTTACTGACAATGGTTATTATTGATATATTTCCACTACCATCCCATAGCAAAGGCCTATAAAATAAGGCGATTTTTAATTCGATGGATAAAATATTTACTTATGGCTATAGTAATTTGTCAAAAAAATGCCTCTATCGAGCAATATTCGCTACATTTCTATGGGATGATAGTGATATATTTCTACAAATATACCTGTCATCCACATGTTCTGCTCGGGTCACGATTATCTGGCAAGGAGAAGCAAGCCCCCGGGAATAGAGGATAATTGATGTGAAACGAAAATAAGGCACATATTAACCCCGTTTAAGGAAATCATAAATGAATAAAATGATTTATCACGCAATATTTAAAATGATTTTTAACCCGATTTGTAACTATTTCTATAACATGACACTTTTATCAAAAGTTACAGGTTTTTTGTTAATGGTTTTGCTGACATGCAATGAATCGATTGCAAATACGGTCTACGTTGGAGTTTACGACAATTCACCAAAAATAGAAAATGGTCAAAGAGGCAATCCTCACGGAATATTTGTTGATATTCTTGAGCATGTGGCTAAAAAAGAGGGTTGGGAAATTGTTTATGTAAGTGGTACATGGATTGAAGGTTTAAGGCGGTTAGTGAACGGTGGAATCGATCTAATGCCTGATGTCGCATTTTCCAGAGAAAGAGAGACCCATTTTGATTTCAATAAAATTGCAGTATTAAGTTCCTGGCTTCAGTGTTACTGCAGAAAAAATGATACGTTGAACTCATTGTCTTCACTTGATAATAAAACTGTCGCAGTTTTGAAAGGATCTATTCAGGAAAAAGCCTGTATGGAAATCTGCCGCAAAATTGGAATAAATGTAAATCTGGTTACCTGTGACGATTATAATGGATGTATTGAATCTGTAAAATCGGGCAGGGCTTATGCAGTCATTGTAAGCCGTTTTTATGGTTACAGACAGAAATTTGAAAATGCACTTGTGCCAACATCAGTAATTTTTAATCCGACAGCCTTGTATTATGCTTCAAAAAAAGGGGAAAACAGGGAACTTCTTAATACGATTGATAAACATCTTGCTAAAATGATGGATAACCCGGGTTCGGATTATTATCGTAGCCTTTCATATTGGTTAAATGAAAAGCCTTATGCTTTTATTCCACGCGTGATAATATTGGTTGCGATAACGGGAATACTGCTTTTGCTTTTGGGCTTTGCTTTGAATATAACACTTGGTAGAATGGTGTTTAAGAGAACAAAGGAGCTGGAGGAAAAAAACAGGGAACTGACACAGGCACTGAATAATCTTAAGACTGCAAAGGATGAAGCAATAAAGCGGGAGAGGCTTTATGCTATCGGGCAAATGGCAAGCGGCATAGCCCATGATTTCAATAACATGCTGACTCCTGTAACAAGCGGTTTGGATCTGATTCATAGTGAATCATCCGGTTGTCCTGAAACTGTTAAACAGAATCTGGAGCTGATCAGATCAGCCGTGCAATATGGCACAGAAATTATCAGGCGCATGCAGAATTTTTCCCGCATTACCATGTCTGGTGATGACAGAAGTATGGTTGACATGAATACAACTGTCAAGGAAGTTATTAAACTGGTAGAAACCGGATTAAAGGGGAACAGTCAGAAAAACCGTGGTAATGTCGAAATAGGGTTTGAACCTGGTGAAAATGTCCTGATTTCCGCATCATTGTCAAGTTTTTATGAAATGGTGCTTAATTTGATAATTAATGCTTCTGATGCAATGCCTCAGGGCGGGTGCATTAAAATAATTACTGAAAACCGGGGCGAATACGTTTCTTTAACAGTTGAAGACAACGGGTTGGGTATGACAGAAGAGATTCGGTCAAAATGTCTTGAGCCTTTCTTTACTACAAAAGGTTCAAATGGAACGGGAATAGGGCTTACAATGGTCAATAGTATCGTCAAGGAACATGGTGGAACTATGGAAATTATCAGTTTTGTGGGCAAGGGTACGCGTATTATTCTTGTCTTTCCAGGTTGTATAAACAGTAAACCGGGTAAAAAAGAGGAAAACATTCTCGCTAACTGATTTGCATTTCAAAATTGCATGGTTTAATTTGAACGTAGTACTTCTTTTCCGGATCTACTCCTCTGGTCTTAAATAGAATAATTCAGGAGGTTTTAATGACAGAATCGATGAATGATGCTCCAATCTCTTCGCGCTACATGCCATCAGGTTCTGTAAAAGAAAAGGCTAAAGCCTCTCTTCATGGACAATGGAACCGCAGCGCCCTTGCCGTTTTTGTTTTCGGTATTCTGTCTTCAGGAGTTTATTCAATACCTGCTTTGGGGTGGATTATATCACTGGCTGTATCCGGGCCATTAACTTTAGGTATAACCGTTTTCTTTTTGAATATTTCCAGGAAACGCTCATCCCGGATAGAAGATCTGCTTTGTGGTTTTAAGGATTTTAAGCGTTCATGTATCACGAATTTGCTTATGATACTCTATGTAGTATTATGGTCCATACTTTTTATTATTCCTGGTATTATTGCTACGCTTTCTTATTCTTTGATATTTTATATTCTTGCAGATAACCCGGAAATTTCTTCCTGTGATGCAATCAGCAGAAGCAAAGAACTGATGCAGGGGCACAAAACAGAACTGCTTTTACTTTATCTAAGTTTTATTGGTTGGGGATTATTGTGCCTTCTGAGTTTTGGTATAGGTTTTTTCTGGTTGGCACCGTATACCAATACATCTGTTGCACATTTCTATAGAAAAATCATTGATGATGATGATAAAACTGAAGTGAGTACACCAGGTGTATATATTTACGATTGATTAATCTGCTCTTAATCCCTGCTGTCGAAGCCAGTTTTTGAGATTACCCATTTCTCTGTCGAAAGCTTCACGATCATAATCTCGTTCCAGTTCTTTTATTTTTTCTGCAAGTTCATTCTGTTCTTGAACAAGCTCTGTGATTTTATGTTCAAACTGTTCTGAAATTGTTTGGAGTTCTTCAAGGTCAAGTTTAAGGTCCAGAAGACGTGCTAATAGGCGAACGGATGTCTCTACACAGCGGGGATTGTATCCTTCAATATAGGCAGGGATTTCTGCAATAAGACCTGCCATTTTTATATTTTCTGAAGCTGCACGTGAGCTCAGATAGGTTACAAAACTTGCCGGACCGTCATAGTTGCTCGGACGTAAACCGGTATTTTGAAGGAAATCCCTGAAATTTTGATCAGAAGTACTAAAGGAAATCCTGGGTTCCCGTGTGTGTGGTGTCAAGCCTGCTACACTGCCGATTGAATAGATTCGGGAAACTGAAAAATGTTTACAAAAAGAAAACATGCAGTCTGCATAATCAATCCATGAGAGGTTAGGTTCTTTGCCTGTAAAAAGAATAAGATTGTTTTCAGGTACAAAGAAAAATTTACTCTCCGGGGGTTCATATGCCTTTATAATACCATTTTCAATTTTAACAAATGGCCTGAACAGTTCGGAAATTTCCATATCACCAGGAAAGCTATAGATATAGAAATCTTCCGGTTCAATTGAACCGCATTCCTGGGCATCAAAGTTATCTACAAGGTAATTTACAGCTCCAGTTGATACCTCTCCACCGTCCATCCAGCCTGAAAACCCGATTATCAAAGTAGAATTTTTTATAACAGGATGAGACTCAATATGCAGCTTTTTTGAAGACATCAAACCTCCAGAAGATATTAAAAAACATTTCAGGTATTCACAATTCAGCAAATATCTAACCAGATTAAGCGTTTTTTGTGTAAGATCAAAGGTAAAATATATCGACTAAAAGACAAAAACACAAGAAATAAAGGAAAAACATTAAGGTTTTCAAAGTGTTCAGGCATGTAATACAGAGATGAAAAACCGGTTATTTGCATAGTTGAGATGTTTCTAATCAGGTTTATTGGTAGTGTGACTGTGGCAAATTCATGGAATCTGTACAAGAATAGTGCGGATATAAGGTTACTGATCATTGCCTTGATGTGTGTCGGCAACCAGGTTTGTTGATCATACTGGTGTGCCCCCCCAATCCTATTTTTGGACTGTTCTTGCGAAATAAAATAATTGAGATGTAAGAATTTAAATAAAAATCAACAACTATTTTCATCCAATTCATTTAAACCTTAAAAAGTATTATATTAAGAATAAGGAGATGTTGAAAATGGTTACAAAAAGAACAAACTTGTCGATAATTGCCCTGTTTTTATTTTTTTTATACTCAGTTTCCTCTGCACAAATAACTTACACGCTCCACAGGGAAACCAATCCGACGCAGGATCAGCAGGATGCTTACGGCAGAATAAAAACAGCAATGGATTCAGCTGTTGGTTACTATAACAAGTATACAACTATAACAAAAACTTTGGATGTGCATTATAATCTGTTAGTTGGAACTGCTGATGCAAATTTTAACGGAACAATAAGGTTTGGTTCAAACAGGTCGTATATGGTTGTACATACAGCCATGCATGAGATCGCGCACACTGCAGGTATTGGTACAACTAACGAATACTGGAATTTTATTAAAAATGGAGATTTTACTGGTAAACATGGTACAGAAATGCTCAGGGACATTACTTCAGATCCCGATGCTGTTTTACATGGAGATAGTACCCATTTCTGGCCCTATGGACTTAATTTTGCACACGAAGTAGAGTCGGATAATGATCTTGTAAACCATTGTAAAATTGTAAATGCAATATACAAGGATATGTTTAATGAGGAGTTTTATAAAGTATGTCACCTCAGATCTCATCAATCCGGGATGTGTATCGTTTCTGACGGCAGTACGCTTAAACTTGGTGACTGCAATGATTCATCTTCACTTGTACGACTGATTTCACTGAATGATGAAAATGTATTCAGGCTTGAATTTGGAAACAGGGTACTTGATATTCCCAATGAGTCCGGATCTGCGGGAGTAGCTGCAAGTCTTTACAGCTGGAATGGCGGAGGACATCAGAGGGTAATATTTGAATTTGAATCCGATAATCTTGTACGTTTGAAAATGGTTCATAGCGGACTTTATCTGAGGGCTGATGGAGAAAGGATTATTCAGGATAATGTATACGAATCACCGC
>DATGNN010000080.1:0-9645 GCA_035306725.1 Chitinispirillaceae bacterium
AGATTTAACTCAAAAAAGTAATATCTGATTTAAAACTAATATGCTGACCTGGCTTTTTCAAAATACCTTTTTTAACTATTATTCAATAAATCAGAAATGTTTTCTCGATCACAAGTAAACAGACAAAAATTCTTTTTTGGACAGATTTGTCAGGGATATGTATTTTTCATATTTACCTTCTCTGATCAAAAAGGAAAAATATTTAGGAAAGGACCTCCCAATGATCGAATTTTCGTCCAGTGCAAAAACCATGCGTTCCTCCGAAATCCGCCGTTTAATGCAGCTCGCAGCAGACCCGTCAATTATCTCTTTTGCAGGAGGAATGCCTGCAAATTCTTTATTTCCAATTGATATCGTTGATGAACTGTACAATCAGCTAACAACCGAAGCCAAACAGGCAGCAATGCAATATGGACCAACAGGCGGTTACCCTCCCCTTCTTGAATCCCTGAAACAATACCTTGAATCAAGAGGCCTGTCTATGGAAAATCAGGGCCTGATAATTACAACTGGTGCGCAACAGGCAATAAATCTGATCACAAAAGTACTCATAAACCAGCAAGACATCATAATTACAGAATATCCAAGTTTTATCGGAGCACTTGCAGCATTCAAATCCTATGAAGCAAACCTTATTGGAATTGATCTTGATAATGATGGTATCAACTTATCCAGACTGGAACAGGTTTTAAAAACAAACGGATCACAGGTGAAAATGCTCTATTTAAACCCATGTTTTCACAATCCAGCAGGTATAACTTACAGTAAACAGAGGAAAAAAGAACTTTGGGAAATTGTAAAAAAATACGATATCTGTATTCTTGAGGATGACCCTTATAGTGAACTGTATTTTAACGAAAACGATAAAGATCTTACAGTTCCCATGAAAGCGATGTTTAATGATACAGTGCCAATCTGTTATGCCGGAACCTTTGCAAAAATATTCGGACCTGGCCTGCGTCTTGGTTGGCTTCTTGCACCATCCTCAATAATTGAAAAATGCGAACTGGCAAAACAGTCCATGGATGCATGTACCTGCACTTTCACACAGGTTCTTGCTCATCAGTATTTACAAAAAGGCAAACTTACCCCTTATCTAGAATATCTACGCCCGGTTTATGCACGAAGAGCCCGTATAATGCTTGATGCACTAAAAGCATATATGCCCAAAAAAGTAACATGGACAACTCCTAAAGGCGGTTTCTATATCTGGGTAACACTGCCACAAAAACTGGATTCAACTAAAGTTTTTAATGAATCAATTAATCTGGGAGCCGCTTTTGTGATTGGAAATGCATTCGATCCCGATGGAGTTAAAAACGATTCATTTCGTCTTGCTTTTTCTCATACACCAGAAGAAAGGATTGAAGAGGGTGTGAAAATAATCGCAGATTGCATTAAAAAATTATTACCTTAATCAGGCAAAAAACATGATGCAACTGCAAGAAGAAAATTGCAGACAAACGCATTCTGGAACCGATCAAATATATCCTGCACTTATAATAATTCATCTCAGGGTTCTGAGAATTATGTTTAGCAGTTGTTATAATATGTAAACATGAAAGATAAATTCCCCTTTCTCGCTTCCTCTCTGATAATCGGGAAGTGAGAAGGGGAATCCGGGTTATCTGACGAGATTTTTCACTTTTTGAGTATTATTTTGCTTTTCTGATCTTTTGAGATATACAAACCAGGGGAAGTCATTAATTGTCTGTTCAAGTAATTAAACCTTTGTCCTGCAGATCTTCCCAGAATATCAAAAATTGCAGTATTTGAGTTCTTTACAGCTTTTGGTCTGTTAACATTGCGTCTTTTCCATGCTACAGAAACTGGAGAGAGCTCTTTTATGCTGAAATTATCGAATTCCAGTTCTAGGTTTTTGCTCAATTCGATACCAGCCTGAACTATATCGTAAGCTACATTATCTACCTTTGTAACTGTATCTTTATTAATTACAAAACATAAATGATCTGAACCTTTGCTTTTTACGACTTCCAGAGTATCAACAAAATAGTAAGTATCGTTATCAATCACCAAAGCTTCACCTAAAATAGCAGTACTGCTTGTTGTTTTATACTCACCATCATATCCATCCATAACCGTATAACGTCGGTCTGCAGTAATACAAAATGTTATTCTTTGCTCAATTTTTTCTCCCCACAAGGATAACCCATAGACATTAGATGCGATTCCACCTTTGTGTGAAACTTCAACCCTTAGAACAAAATTATCCCCTGGATCAATATCGGTTCTTATAGAATTTGCATAAGAACTATCAACATCTGTTGTATTAATGAATAACTTGCCATCTTTTTCTTCCAGGATTGCTCCATCGCTCATATATAAATTGCCGGACCAACCTGCTAACACTCCGTCTTCAAAATCATCCTCAAACGTAGAAGGTTTACTACCAATTAAAAACTCATCTGTAATTTTTACATCATCATAGATAGCCGAACTACTTTGAGTAAGTAAAAATCCAACGTGATTATCTGATGACTGTGGTACTTCCATAGTAGCAATGTAATGCTCGTTTATAAAAATATTAGCTTCAGAGCCTTTTTTACTTACTGTTACAATATTTGTAGATGGATCAATATACGAACTGAATAGTACAGGATTTTGATCACCGATTTTTCCGTACTGATAATTTCCCTCCGGACTTATCAATAAAGAATAGATAACCCAACCTGAAGACATACAGAAAGCGATTCCTGCAAACTGTCCCTTATCAAAAGATATCTTAACGGAATAAGTAAAAGTTTCATTCTCTTCGCCTAACTCATAATAGGCAAAATTTGCTCCTTCATCTGATGTATTTTCGAGTTTTAATGTTCCATTCGTAAAACTAAGCTCTAAGAATTCCGGATTTGATTTCTGCCAACTTTTGTGAGAATGAACCACATCAGAAAAATCATCTTCAAAAAGGACTTCACCTTGCACACAGAAAACGATTGTTAACAATACAGTAAAGATACCCGATAATTTTTTAGTCATAAAAGCCTCCCTGGGGCAAATAGTTTACGGTTCAATAATGAATGAGAGTGTATCCGGATATGCAAGATTCACTCCCAGTACAGTCTGAGCATTTGTATCTATAATTATAGTATAAGTCATTTCAGTATCATATAAAAAATCCTCGGAACAGTTTCCTGTGCTATCTGAACTACAAAGTGACAATCTCATTATATCAGCTCCTTGCCACCATATGGAATCAACAGCAATAGCACTGCTGTCACTTGAATAAACAGAAACAGCAGATATCGTATTTCTTGTGTTCATTGGATGACTAAACTGAATCTCAATATCATACTCTTTTTCTGAATCCAGATATATCTGATCAATATTGTTAACTCCACGATCCGGATAACTCCAAATAATAAAAGGTCTTCCCTGCGGATCTCTTACCCCGCAAGGCATCGGTGTCCAGTACTCATCAGACTTCAACGGATCAACCTTAAGTGTAGAGCTGCAACCCGGGAAAGTTCCCAAACCTGAATATTTCTCAATTTGCCCATCGTTTTTGTAAAGAATCAGATCCAGATTTCCTGAAGGAACTGCGTCAAATTTAATCAAACCGGTTGAATCCGCTTTTGAGTAGACCGGCGTTCCGGATATCCTTGCAGCTGAAAACCAGCTATTACTATCAGATGCAATATAGTAAGGAACAATAGAAACCTTAACCGGCTCATTTACATTGATTTCGCAATATGTATCCTCATAGTAGTTATGATATACTTCTTTAATTCCTAAAAAAGTGTCACTAGAAGCAAAAAGCATATATTCACCTGCAACCACACTATCAAAATGGAATTCACCATTTCTGTTACAATAGGTAGTATCAAAAGCCCTGGATGAAAATTTCAAAACAAAGTCTCCCAGATCTTTATCGTATACAGTATCTGTAGTTTCCATATCCCATTTTTTGCTACCCTTAACAACCATGGCACCAGAAACCCTCTTACCATTATTATAACAAACAACTCCTCTAATATCCGGATTTCCAATATCGGTACCACCACCGCAACCAAATATGAAGATCAAACCCAATAGCAGAATGCAGGCTTTTTTATTTAATAAAAGTTTCATAATTATTCCTGTTCATCAGAAAGGCGTCCTTTACGATCTGGTACGACCAGGGGGAAAAACTGGAAATTAAGCTGATAAACCTGATCCGCCAAAGGACTGTTAGCTGCCAGATTCAGTATTTTGCGTCTGAATTCTTTAAGTAATAATTTAATATTTTCAACATCCTTTGATGCGATTCTGATAGTAGTACCAGATATTTCGCGCTCACAACTTTCAAATCGTGTAAGCGCTTCTGCCCCAAGTTTAATCATCTGCCTGTGAAATTCAACCGCTTTAACAGAACGAACCCTTTCATCCGATATTAAAATTTTATCAACAGGGCGTAAATGGCCATCAACTTTCTTTATCAATCCAAGTTTTTTAAGAAGATCTAACGCTGTAGCTGCCTCCTGAATTGTAATCTGAGGTGTTAGCACACGAGCAATCCATTTTGCTGAATTTTTATAATCAGGAAGTTCAACAATTTCTCTTATAGCTAAATTATACCATTTTGACAGGACATCATAACACTCTTCATCAAGCCTTGAAGGATCATCAGCTTTTTTTAATTCAAAAAGTTCATTGAGGTATTTTTCTCTTTCCGCAATTGAAGAAGTTTGATTGAAGAGGACAAGTGTAAGAAAATAATGCCTCTTTATTCCTTCGATCTTTAATGCAGTTGCAAAACGGTTAGCGGTTTCAAGGCTCATGTTCCTTCTGCCATCAATCACATGTTTCAAAGCAGTAGGTGATTTTAATCCAGCTTTTTGCACAATATACCGATTTGAGAATACAGGGCAACGTTTTTTTTCAATCGTGACCAAATCTCTTAAATATTGTCTGTAATCGTAATACTCGAATATATTTGGCTTTACAAGATCAGTCTGATTTTCTTCCATATACATAGTATAATCGAAAAGTATCAACCAGATCAAGCTAAAAACTATAAACTGTATTCATTAAGAATACAGTTGTGAACTTATCGATTGGTTTTCAGGTACGGATTTTGTACTGGAAAACTATTAGTGAAAAAAAGTATACTATATCATAGTATTAATATATTTAAACTTTCATCGAAATCTAAACAGGTAACTTAATGGAGTCATCAATATGAACAAACTTGCCATATTCATTTTTGTCTGCTCCATCAGCTCGGCGATTTTCGGACAGAGCGAAAAGGCATATGAATCGGATCAAAAAACTAACCCTGGCATTTTCGATCCATCCCATTTCTCAATGCAACAGGGGTTGAGTTTTGGTATGGCAAGCCATAGCGGATTTTCTGATGTCAAATCTCAAAGTCTTTATACTGCAATGATGCAGTACAGATTTAATGCCCCTGTTACCCTTAATCTGAATTTTGGTCTGCCGATACATTCAACCTTTTCATCTACTCACAATCTTTCTGCAAACAATCTCCAGTCTATGGATTATTTTAAAAGTGTACCTTTTGATGTTTCACTTACCTGGCAACCAACCGACAGAATGCTTTTTCATTTTGGAGTAAGCAAATATACTTCAAACCCCTACTTTTTCGCAGACCCTTACTATCACCCTTATAATTCATTAATGCGCAGGGATTATTTAAGGAAGCGAAGCACAGAAGAGTAAATATTTCTTTGATTTACTTAAAAAAGCAAAGAGATCAAATCACATCCCGGTTCAACACTTCAGTTCTAATCACCAGTTTTTTCCTGAAGTTCTTTTTCCAGATCCAAACCCACTTTTTGCCATAACTCCTGTGTTTTGATTACCTGACCCCTACGGGGACGAAACTCTGACATTGTAAGATGTATCTGGTTATCAACGGAGTGTTTATTTAATCCATATTTTTTGCGAAAATATTCATAAAGTTCATGCCGTGAATTCCATTTGAAATTAACTGTACGCTCAACAGGTAATTCATTCATTGGATTTTGACCTCCTGTGAGTTATTGTATAATAATATAACAAATTTGTGAACCCAAAGTTAGAGTTACCTGAAAATTACCTTATTACCAATCAATCAGTTTTACTCATAAAATCCAGACATCAAATTACCGCCTTTTTTAATCACACCTTTTTAAATTAATCAGCTAACAGACATTATGCAGGTCGGAAATGTTAAAAACCGGCTTTAAATCCATTTTATTTGTACAAAATCTGTTGGTCGAAAGTAATAAAAACCGAGTTTATCTGACTAAGCATGATTTGTTGAAGCCGGTAAATAAGGACTGGAACAAAATTTTAATTATCAGCTTTAGAAAAAGTCTGGTTACATGAATTCAATGATTCCGATATAATAGTTCTGCAATTCATATTACCGCAAATTTTTCGGGCAGTATCAATATCTTTAGCAACACCTAAAACAGTTGAACCGGAACCGGACACAACAGCTCTTTCACACCCGGCAGAAATCAGCTGTTTCTTAACATTTTCAATTTCCGGATAGATTCTGAACAAAACAGGTTCAAAATCATTGTGCATTGCATTCAGTACCCCGACACGATTGTTTGACCTAAAGCTGTCAATCATAGAACGAGTCAATTCTTTATTTTTCCCTGTTTCAGAGTAATCAATCCCTTTGTACGCCTCAGCAGTAGAAACTCCAAAATCTGGTATTGCAAGAACGAACACCAGATGCAAAGAGCTTGGGATCCTGTAAAGATAAGATGTCGCTTCAGAATCAAAGGCAGTTTTCCCCTCAAAATAAAAAGGAACATCCATTCCAAGCTTCCGCCCCAGATTTTTCAATTTTTCTTCGTTCAGATTAAGGTTCCACAGCTTGTTGAGCATCATCAATACTGTTGCTGCATTGGCACTTCCACCAGCCAATCCACCCATAACCGGAATATTCTTTTTAATATTTATTTTCACATTTTCATTTATCCCACACTCTGAATTTATCAGTTTAACAGCTTTCCAGCAAATGTTTCGATCATCACAAGGCACCAATGGATTATCACATTCAATTTGAAGCGAATCTGAAGGAATTATGTTGATGATATCATGAAGACTTATCTGATGTTTAATTATTGATAACTCATGAAACCCCTTAAAAGGACCATCCTCAATTTTTTTTACGATATCAAGTGCAAGTGTTACTCTCGTGAAAGATTTCTGTACCATATTCAATCCCGAAAAATATAAAATTGTTGTGGTATTAAAAATATAAACAAGTTAAAATAGTATTCAAAACCACTTATCATTAAATTTTTCCGGTATTAAAATAATATGGACTTTATTGAACGCAGAAAAAATCCACGTATTGATGTCGACTATGTTACAGTAGAGGTATACACATCGAATCACTACGCAGCGATGCCCGAAGTATCAGAAATCTGCAATGTAATAAATTTGAGTGAAAAAGGAATGCGGTTCAGTACTGAAATAAAATTTAAAACTAAACAGATACTTCGTTTAACATTCCTTCTCCCTGACTCTATCTGTATTGTTCGCACTAATGCCAATGTTATACATATTATTCCAAAACGAAGATCCACTTATGAAGTAGGCGTCAGTTTCATAAATTTGGGTACAGCTGAAAAGGCACTGATACAGCATTTTGTCAACAAAAGCCTTCAAAGCGAACTTTCTCAAAAGCATAACTTGAAAAATAAACGTTCAAAAAACAATACAAAACAGCTTTAATCAGCAAAAAACATTGCTCAACTCAACTATTCAATTGTACATGCAGTTTACAATTTCTGTGTGTAACAGTCTTGAACAGGTTAATACATTTGACTCAACGGATGAAAGTCTGTTTTAGTTTTCTTATAGGAGGAAAACTCTTAACGATTCTTTAATATTTTTTAGGGGAAAAAAGTCTTGTCTTAAAACTTACTATTACACCAGTAATTAAATATTTCCCACTAAACAGAAAGAGAATCTGCGTAATTTTCCCTTGCCTGGGAACCCTGATTCCCTTTACTTCGGGAAAATGCGCAGACTCTCCTGTCAGATGCCTGAGTGAGGTGTTTACCTGATGAAATAACAAATTCAGATTACACCTGAAATTAAACAGATTAGTTCGTTTTTAATACCTTGACACTCCCGAACACTCCATCATAACCCCCTTCCAAAAACACTTCCCCCTCCCTGAGCCTTCTAATTCCCTCTGAAAGAAGCTCATTTTCACCACACAAATCTTTTACAGGAATATCCATCAATATTGTAAACTCTGGCCCAAATTTACTGATTAAAGATTCATATAAAAAAGAAACCTTTTTACTCTGGAAGCCCACACCTAGAATTTCCGCCAAAATATTTTTCAGTGGTGTTAAAGACACAAATGGTCGTTTGTTTTTAAAAGGCCTGTCCGGTTTGCTGTCTGCCAGTTCCATAACCCTGTTAAGAACCCCGACTGTCACCTTTTTACCGCATACAGGACAAATACCATTATGTTTTCTGGTCTGATCCGGTTCCCAACGAGTATGGCATTTCTGATGACCATCAAGATGATACTTACCCTCTTGAGGAAAAAACTCTATTGTCCCCAGAAATCCTTTATTTATTCCCTTCAAAGCATCAATAATTGAGGAATAACTTAATTCTGTATCAAAAAGATTTGCTTCACGTCCAAGTTTTTCGGGTGAATGAGCATCAGAATTGGAAACCAGAAAAAAACGATCGAGAAAAGAGCATCTCCAGTTCATTGGTGGATCTGATGAAAGCCCTGTTTCAACTGCAAAAATCTGTTTTGTTAAATCACCATAACACTCTTCTACACTATCAAAACCGGATTTTGATCCCAAAACAGAAAACCATGGCGTCCAGATATGAGCTGGAATCAGAAATCCACCAGCATTCAGAACGATTTCAAGCAAATCGCGTGAATCAAGACCAAGAATCGGTCTTCCATCCGATTCAATATTACCAATTTTCCGGAGCTGTTTTTGTAATTCCAAAATAGAGGAAAATGAAGGGGCAAGAATGAGATTATGCACCTTTCTCACTTTTCCATTTTTCTTATAAATACAACTGATTTCAGTTGTCAGGACAAACGAAATTTCGCTGGAAGTAAACTTTGTGACTTCTGGAAGTAACCTTTTTTTTTTCACCTTATACAATCCATTATCTGATGAAACAAGGTTTTCCTTTAATTCATTAAAATAACCAGGATGGACTGCATCACCTGTACCAATAACATTTATCCCTTTTTTCCTTCCCCACAGGTCCAAAAATGGGACAACAAGCTGGCTACTTGTAGCAATCGAATAATGCGAATGAATATGAAAATCAGCTATAAATCTCATCATTTTCTCTTTGTAATAGTTGCCTTGTTAATCGAAATACCAGTATAATAACTTTTTAATATCTGTTCAAATTCCTGTCCTGCCCGGGCTCTTCCGATTGCACCCATTTGACACATCCCTACCCCATGTCCATATCCTCTTCCCTCAACAGATATCACATCCTTTAACGCTGTGATTTTAAAATTTGCACTTCTTAATATAGCATTATCTGATGTATTTCTTCTAAGAACAAACCGGATTTTATCACCACCGGTTTTCTGTGTCCATCCAGGTCCACCAAATGTACATATATTTACTCTTCCATCTGCAAACTGGCTTTCAATTTTAAATACAGTAATTTTTC
>DATGNN010000081.1:0-17256 GCA_035306725.1 Chitinispirillaceae bacterium
ATATGAATCTTTTAGAATTGTCAGTGTCTTGAAATTCAGTTTCCTGCATATATTATCCGGCAGGTATTCCTTAATAAACGAGCCGGCAATCTCTTTTCTTGAAAAAGATTCCTTGAAAAACTTGTCGTGTGGATTGAAAAGGGGTTTATCATTATTCATGAATTTAATATAATTCAGCAGCAATTATAAGAGTTAGTCTATATGTGATTGAAGGATTACACTACCATTCAAATTTAAAAATCAAATGATATGTTACGCCTAAGCACATAACTCCGTCCCATTAAAATGTCAGGGGGGGCAAAAACAGAAGAGGGGCCGTTGGAAATATTTCAAAAGGAAAAAACCAAACGACCCGATACAGTTTTCTGGCTGTCATACCTGATTTCTAAATCAGGTATGATAACGGTTTGCCATGGAGGAGGGTGCAGAAAGCTGTCTGTCGTTTCAGCAGAGGGAATGATTCAGAAGGATCGTCCTTCAATCAGCTCTCCATCCTTGAATGTTGCTTCAGAAAGCTTACGGCCTTTTTCGTTGTACATCAACCGTTTGCCGTCATAAGCTCCTTCTTTGTAATTTCCCTTTTCTTCAATTCTACCGTTTTTAAAATAGGTAGTATAAGGTCCGTGAAGGATATTTTTTTCCCAGGTTTGTTCCATTTTAGGTTTCCCATTATCATACCATTCTTTTTCAACACCATGAGCATCACCGGCAACATAACTTTTTTCATGTTTTTTTTCACCTGATGCAAAATATGTAATATCCGGACCATCTTTTTTTCCGTCTTTAAAAGTAGTTTCCGAAGCCTTTGCACCGTCATCATAGTATGTAACTGCTATTCCCTGTGGAACATCTTCTACATAATTAGCTTCACTTTTAAGCTGGCCATTCTCATGCCATGATTTCTCCGGGCCGTGTTTTTTACCAGCTTGATAAGTCGTTTCTTTCAATTTAGATCCATCTTTATAATAAATGGCAGATAGACTGTCTGGTTGTCCGTCTTTATAAAACTGATCAGACTGTATTTTTCCATCTTCAAAGAAATATGTAGTGCGGATCAGATTCCTGCCCTGATAGTAGCTGACTTTTTTCTTTTCACCATTAGGGTGTGTTTCCTGAACTCTTTCTGAAACTGTATCTGAAGTACAGCCTATTAATGCTGCAGCAATAAAGACCGAGATAATGGATCTGATTTTCATGGAAACTCCTTTGTTTCAAAGGTTGTTGGAACTTAACCGAATGATCTAAATATGTGTTATGATAACCATGCAGTCAATTGGTTCCACATAACAGAAATCCAAATATATTTTCTAATACATACATAAAAAATAAAATGGTAAACATTTGCAGGCTTTAAGCTTGAGAAGAAGAGGGGCTGACAAAATGAAATTTGAGAGTTTTTTATGAGATCTGTTGGATTTGAAGAAACCAGAATCAGTTTACTCTTATTTCAGTGGCGCCTGTCTTCCTAAACCTCTTTTTGCCTGTTTCCTGAATTTGCCCTGGGCAAAAATGTTTTTCCAAATAACATTATGAGTAGTTCGAAATTTTTTACCCGGAGAGATTATGAAGTTTCGCCCATGTATTGATATCCATTCAGGGAAAGTAAAACAGATAGTTGGTTCAACTCTTGACGACAAAGCACAGAGGCTCATTACAAATTTTGAATCAGATCTTGCGCCATCATGGTATGCCGGGTTATATAAAAAAGATCAATTGAGTGGCGGTCATGTCATAATGCTCGGTGCGGGAAATAAAGAAGCTGCAATAGATGCTTTAAAAGCTTATCCGGGTGGACTTCAGATCGGTGGTGGTATCAATCCGGATAACGCTGCCGGATTTATTGATTCCGGTGCTTCACATGTTATTGTTACATCCTTTGTCTTCAAAGATGGAATAGTGCATTGGGAAAATCTGAAAAAAATCTCGAAAATAACAGGAAAAAAACGTCTGGTGCTGGATCTTAGCTGTACAAAAAAAGATGGTTTATATCTGATTGTTACAGACAGGTGGCAAAAAATGACCAGTGTTTCTCTTTGTAGTCAGCTTTTCGAAAAAATGTCAAGTTTTTGTGATGAATTTCTGATACATGCAACTGATTTTGAGGGTAAGAAAGAGGGAATTGATGAGGAGCTGGTTTCGTTACTTGCAGACCTGTCGCCAATTCAGGTTACTTATGCCGGTGGAGTTCGTTCCATTGATGATCTGGAAAAAATCAGGATCGCAGGTTGTGGA
Source organism: Chitinispirillaceae bacterium (assembly GCA_035306725.1). Classification (GTDB taxonomy): domain Bacteria; phylum Fibrobacterota; class Chitinivibrionia; order Chitinivibrionales; family Chitinispirillaceae; genus JAAYEB01. The sequence goes on from DATGNN010000081.1 coordinate 2,233, forward strand.
AAAATTGATGTAACAATCGGGAGTGCGCTGGATCTTTTCGGAGGCAACCTTGAATATAAAAAGATTATAGAGTGGCATCGAAGAGAACAGGGACTGCCAGATTGAATAAAAACGATCGTGATTGTATGATGATTAAAAAAAACAAGAAGTTACTGCTCATTTTCGGATTTTCCCTCATTGTTCTTGTTGCTGTTGTATACATTGTTACGAGTATCCGGCGTTCGGATGATTACACTTTGGTAAAGAAAAGATTTTTCCGGATGGATACTATAACAGAATTGACTGTGGCTGTAAAGGACAAAAAAAGTGTTGAAATCATTTGGCAAAGAATCGATTCTCTTTTAAAAGAGTGGGAAGAGCACTTTTCTGTTTCGCATCCGCGCTCAGAGGTCAAAGCTCTTAATGAACGCAGGAGTCAGACTGTTGAAGTATCCTCTCAGATGGCAGAAATGATCTCAAAGGGACTTCAGTATGGGGAGTTGCTTGACGGAGGTTTTGATATAACAATTCTGCCAATAAAAGAGTTGTGGGGATTTGTGAATGGAAATGATTCTGAGGTCACTGTTGCTCCATCAGAAGAAATGGTTCGTCAAAAACTTGAAAACGTAGATTACAGGAATGTTGAAATTTGTGGTGATACTGTTTCTTTTAAATCCCAAGAAACCAGAATTGATGTAGGGGGAATAGCCAAGGGATTTGTTCTCAGGGAGATTGGGAAGACACTGGACAGCTATGGAATAAATGATTATCTGATTTGTGCTGGCGGTGATATTCTTGCCAGGGGAAAACGTGTGGATGGGAAACCGTGGAGAATCGGAATTGCTGATCCGCGTAACCCGGATTCGGTTGCAGAAATAATCAATGTTCAGAACTGTTCGGTTGTTACCAGCGGCGATTATGAGAGATTCAGATTTATAAATGGTAAACGGTACCATCATTTGTTTGATCCGAAAACAGGATACAGTTGCCTGAAAAATCGGAGTGTTACTGTTTATGGGAAAGATCCTGTTGCAGCAGATATTTTAAGTACCGGCCTATTTTGCCGGGATGCAAGTGAAATTGTCAGTTTTATAAACGGGCAGCCGGGTTTGCAGTGCTTTGTTATTGATTCTGAAGGCAGGATTCATACAAGTAAAAACTGGAATAAAATTGATTCGAAAGGGTGATTTTTTTCATCATTTTTCTTCAGACAGAAAAACACCGAGAAAGAGATTCGGTTTTTTTGAGCATAATCTTATACTTATCCGGATTTAATGTTTTCTGTTAACACCCTGTAATTTTTAACATTGTGAAAAAAAGCTTCAAATATCAACCATCCATTTTTTCTTGATAGGCACTTTCTTCTGAGTGATGGAAGTTTTCTCTGTTCTGTTATTTATGAGGTTAAGAGAAAGGAATGAAGGTCTATCAAACGGGGCAGTTGTTTTTCGAATTCACTGACACTGATACTGTTTGGACCATCACATAATGCATTTTGTGGTTCAGGGTGTATTTCAAAAAACAGACCGTCAACACCCATACTGAGAGCGGCTTTGGCCAGAGGCTGAGCCAGCATTCTGTTTCCTGAAGAAACGCCTTTACCACCGCCGGGCATTTGTACACTGTGAGTAGCGTCGAAAATAACCGGAACATTAAAAGATTTTAGAATCGGAATACCTGCAAAATCTACAACCAGGCGATTATATCCAAAAAATGTGCCTCGTTCTGTAATCCAGCAGTTGGGCCCGGCTTTTTTTATTGAGAATTCCATATCATGTGGGGCCATGAACTGGCCTTTTTTAATATTAACGATTTTTCCGGTAGAAGCAGCGTTGATGAGCAGGTCGGTTTGTCTGCACAGGAAGGCCGGAATTTGAATTATATCTGCAACCTGAGCGACTGAAGCAGCCTGAGAGGATTCGTGGATATCGGTTAAAACAGGCAGGCCGCTTTCTTTGGATACTTTTTCCAGAATTCTGAGGCCTTGTTCGGGGCCTGGGCCGCGGAATGAATCGCGGGAGGTTCTGTTCGCCTTATCAAAAGATGATTTGAAAACTATATCTATCTTGTATTTCGAGGAGAGTGATGCCAGACGGGATGCTGTCTGAAGGCATAGTTCCTCAGATTCAATAACACATGGGCCTGCAATAACAAAAAGATCAGTTGATGAACCGTTGATGTATTTAAAAATTGATGGTTTCCACTTACTGTTTTTCATCTCTTTATGGTTCCTTTTATTGATGATTTTGTTTGACACTGGTTTCTTATTCACGTATATTAATCGGCTATGCTAATAAAATAGCTTAAGGTTTTTGAATTGTAGCAGTATATTTTCTCACTTTTTTTATGGAGGAATTTTATGGCCATCAAAGTTGGAATTAATGGTTTCGGTAGAATCGGTCGTATGGTGTTTCAGGCAATCTGTGATCAGGGACTTTTGGGTAAAGAAGTTGATGTTGTTGCAGTCGTTGATGTTTCAACAGATGCAGATTACTTCTCATATCAGATGAGATATGATTCTGTACATGGAAAATTCAAGCACACTGTATCCACAGAGAAAAGTGATCCATCCAGTGAGACTGCAGATACACTTGTTGTAAATGGCAACAAAATCAAATGTGTAATGGCTACAAGAAATCCTGCTGATCTTCCATGGAAAGATCTTGGTGTTGATTATGTTATTGAATCAACTGGTTTGTTCACACATTCAGACAAGGCAAGGGGACATCTTGAAGCTGGTGCCAAAAAGGTAATAATTTCGGCTCCTGGTAAAGGTGATGTAAAAACAATCGTTATGGGTGTAAATCAGGAAGAATATGATTCTTCAAAGCATAATATCGTATCAAATGCTTCATGCACAACAAACTGTCTGGCTCCTGTTGTTCATGTACTTTTAAAAGAAGGTTTTGGAATTGAGACTGGTCTTATGACTACCATTCATTCTTACACTTCTACTCAGAAAACAGTTGATGGTCCTTCCAAAAAAGACTGGAGAGGTGGAAGAGCTGCTGCTATGAATATCATACCTTCAAGCACAGGTGCAGCAAAAGCTGTTGGTGAAGTTCTTCCTGTAACAAAAGGAAAATTGACAGGTATGGCTTTCCGTGTTCCAACACCAGATGTTTCTGTTGTTGATCTTACAGTTCGTACAGAAAAAGATACTTCAATTGAAGAGATCGACAGCAAACTGAAAGAAGCATCAAAAACTTATCTCAAGGATATTCTTGGTGTAACTGATGAAGATCTTGTGTCTACTGATTTCATTCACGATGCACGTTCGTCGATTTATGACTCACTCGCAACTCTTCAGAACAATCTTCCAGGTGAAAAACGTTTTTTCAAAATCGTATCCTGGTATGATAATGAATGGGGTTATTCAAACAGAGTAGTAGATCTTGTACGATTCATGGCTTCAAAATAAGCAAGCTGTTATACTTTGTTTACTTTAGAGGAACGGATCAGATTCGTTCCTCGATTTGTTTAAAGACCAATACAGGCATATTTGGATAATACCGTGTTGTAAAAGGAGGATATCTATGGCGATCTCCAAAAAAACAGTTAAAGATATTGAGCTTAAGAATAAAAGAGTGTTGATGAGGGTGGATTTTAATGTTCCGCTCAAGGGGGGGGTTATTCAGGATGATACCAGAATTACTGCCGCGCTTCCAACCATTAAATACTTAATTGAAAACGGTGTAAAAAGTCTGGTGCTTATGTCTCATCTGGGCAATCCTGAAAAGGATATAAAAAAGGCAAAAGTAAAAGCAGAAAAAGAGGGTAAATCTTTCGATGAAAAGTCATTTATGGAGGGAAAACATAAAATGGCTCCGATTGCCGCTCATTTGTCAAAACTCCTCGGAAAAGAGGTGTTGCTTGCACCGGGAACAACAGATGAGCAGACAGTCAAGATGGTCTCCTCACTTGACAATGGCGGTGTTGTTCTTTTGGAAAATACCCGCTTTAACAAGGGTGAAACCTCCAAAGACGCATCACTGCGTGAAGAGATGGCAAAAGCACTTTCTGCTTATGGTGAGGTGTATATAAATGATGCGTTTGGTACTGCTCACAGGGCACATGCGTCAACCGAAACTGTAGCGCATTTTATTCCTGTTGCTGTTGCCGGTTTTCTTATGGAAAAAGAGCTGCTTTTCCTTGATGATAAAATAGTCAAAGATCCTCAAAAGCCTTTTGTGGCAATTATTGGAGGCGCAAAAGTTTCATCAAAAATCGCCGTGCTTGAAAGCCTTTTGTCAAAAGTGAATTCTTTGATCATTGGTGGTGGTATGGCATATACATTTCTGAAAGCTAAAGGTATTTCTGTAGGAAATTCGCTTATTGAAGAAGATATGATAGATACTGCAAAGAATATCCTCACTAAAGCTCAGGAGTTGTCTGTAGAGATCAATCTGCCTGTGGATCATATTGTAACTAAAGAGTTTTCTGCAGAAGCAGAGTTTGAAGTTGCATCTCAGGAAGCAGTAGAAGATGGCTGGATGGCCATGGACATAGGGCCTGTGACTATAGAAAAATTTAAAAATGCGCTTAAAGGTGCCAAAACAGTTTTCTGGAATGGTCCTATGGGTGTTTTTGAATTCCCGAAATTTGCCAACGGTACTACAACAATAGCAGAGACACTGGCGCAACTGGATGGTGCAGTTACAGTTATTGGTGGTGGTGATTCTGTATCTGCTGTTAAAAAAGCGGGTGTAGCAGGTAAAATGTCCCATATTTCTACTGGTGGCGGGGCATCACTGGAGTTGGTTGAAGGAAAAGAACTGCCAGGCATTAAAGCTTTAAATGATAAATAATTCAAAGAGGCTGTTTTTTCTGCAGCCTCTTTAATTTAAATCGTTTGAAAACGGTATTACCGTAAATTATTTTATTTGACCTGAAAATGTAAGAACCGAATCAAGGGAGTTATTGATGGCGCGCAAGATCTTTATTGCTGGTAACTGGAAAATGAATACAACTCTTGAAGAAGCGCGTGCTCTTTCACAGAGTATCGTGGATACACTTGGAAATACCACAGATGTAGATGTAGCGGTTTGTCCTCCATATACTAATCTGTCAGCAGTTAATGATATCATTAAAGGTTCCGCTGTCAAACTCGGTGCACAGGATGTTCATTGGGAAGAATCCGGAGCGTTTACCGGCAAGGTAAGTTGCGGCATGCTCAAAAGTGCAGGGGTTACTTATGTAATTATCGGACACTCTGAACAAAGAACATATTTCGGAGAAACCGACGAAACCGTTAATAAAAAAGTAAAAGCTGCTTTATCTTCAGGTCTTCTTCCAATAATTTGTGTAGGAGAGACACTTGAAGAACGCAAGAGTGGTAAAATGGATTCTGTTATTGACAGACAGGTAAAAGGTGCGTTTGAAGGTCTCAGTTCAGATGATGCTTTAAAATGTACAATTGCGTATGAACCGATTTGGGCTATTGGAACCGGAGAAACAGCAACTCCACAACAGGCTAATGATGTTCATAAATTCATAAGAAATATTATTTCTCAGATTTTCAGTGAAGAAATTGCGCAGGCAATACGTATACAATACGGCGGCAGTATGAAACCGGATAATGCCAAAGCGCTCCTGGAACAGAGTGATGTTGATGGCGGACTAATTGGTGGCGCTGCTCTTAAGGCTTCAAGTTTTGCTGGTATTGTAAACCCGGCGTAATCTTTTTAAACAAAGGTGTAGTATGCTTTTTGGTATTTTTGTTTTTCTCTTTATTATTGTTTGTATATTCCTGTGCTTACTGATATTGATTCAGTCTGACAAGGGTGGTGGTATTTCCGGAGCTATCGGTGGTGGACTCGGGGGAGCAAACAACCTTCTTGGAACTCAGGATACAGCCAATATATTAACCAGAGGAACTGCTATTTTTGCAGGAGCATTTCTGATTCTCTGTATTGCAATGTCATTTACTTTGACTCATCAGAGAGATGACGGGCAGAGGTCAGTATTACAGGAAAGAGCACAAAAACAGCAAGGTTATTCACCCTCTTCGGTTCTTCAGGACGGGATACCGTTACAGGAAGGTGGTTCGGCAACCACAACAACATCTCCTGAAGCAGGAGGAGATGCTCAAAATGTCATTCCTGTTGTTCCCCCAGAAGCACAGGAGAAGTAAAGAACGATAAAAGACGCGCGGTTGTGGTGGAATTGGTAGACACGCTACTTTGAGGGGGTAGTGGGCAATCGCCTGTATCGGTTCGAGTCCGATCAACCGCAATTTTTAAATCTAAAATACGAATACGGACCCGATGAGATGATCATCAGGTCCGTTTTTCGTTTAAAGGTTAAAATCTCGTTAAATTAAATCAAATTGTTTAAACCAGACGATTCCTTTACGCGAGTCTTTTTAGCGGATATTGGTACTTTTTGAATTAAGAATGACGAATTAGATCATACGCTCTAATAAGCGTGAGATAGCAATTTTGTATCCCGATTGTGCCGGACAACTGTGTATCTGGCAGGCATTGTTTTAATTTGTCTTCAGATTTTCCTTTAGCTCTGTTTCGTATTTCGAGTTTAATATTTCGAGTTTTTTAAGAACAGCTCAACAATCTGCGATTATGATTACGATTACGATAACGATGCCGATAAAGAAAAAGACTCAGGCAGATATGGCTTTTGGCGATATTGAAGATCTAGCAGGCTCATTCCCGCACTGCGGGACAAGTTGTAAATTAATCGTCTCCATTCAGGTCTAAATAAAAAAACCAGAAATGAATAATAAGGGGTAATGTGAATTCTAAAATCAGAATGAAAAATCTGACACTGGATCAATTGCAAGCCAGCATGATTAATGAAGGTGAAAAGAAATTCAGGGCCAGGCAACTAATAAAATGGATCTATCAGAAGAGGGTTTGTTCATTTGATCAGATGAATAACATTCCAAAAACTGTCAGGCAAAAGTTATCAGAAAAATATTCACTGGAAAAGATGAAACCTGTTTATGTAAAAGAGTCTTCATACGGAGATGCTGTTAAATTCGGGTTCTCATTAATTGAATCGAAACATGTTGTTGAGAGTGTTCTTCTTTATGATGGAAAAAGGAGGACCGCGTGTATATCAAGTCAACTGGGATGCGCTTTGGGGTGTGTTTTTTGCAGAACTGCTGTCATGGGTTTAATAAGGAATCTGACTCTGGAGGAGATAATTGGGCAACTGACAGGTATTAATGATTATCTGAATGAAAAAAAAGATAAACTTATTACAAATATTGTTTTTATGGGAATGGGTGAAGCCCTTTCGAACTTTGAAAATTTCAGAAAAAGTCTTGAAATAATAATGCATGAAGAAACTTTTAATATTGGAGGAAGGCGAATAACGGTTTCTACAGCAGGGGTTATTCCGTCGATTGAAAAATTAATGAACGAGAATCTTAACGTTGGGCTGGCGATTTCCCTGAATGCGTATACCAATGAAAAGAGAAACAGCCTGATGCCTGTAAACAGGAAATACCCCATTGAATTACTTGTTAAAATCGCAGGCAAATTCTTCGAAAAAACAGGACGAAGGGTTACATTTGAATATGTTGTTATTGATGGAGAGAACGATACTGGTCACGCTGTTAATGGACTTCACAAACTTTTAAATGCTTTACCCTGTAAAATTAATCTTATTCCGGTCAATCCATCGGATGATTCGAAACTTCGTGCGCCATCGGATAAAAAACTGAAAGACTTTGCAGATCAGCTTCATGCGCGGGGGCTTACTGTCACCATTCGAAAAAGCAGGGGGCAGGATATTCTTGGAGCTTGCGGGCAGCTTGCAGGAAGCATTAACAAATCAGTCAGCGGATTCCAGTAACGCAAGCAGTTCATATTCAAGAATGTCTGCAAATGCAACCCAGTTTTTCATTTCCTGCATTGCCATAAGTGTTTCGAGTGAATAAGTAATCTTTGATAAGTTATCCCTGCTGATATTGCGTTTTGTAAAAAAGTTTTGTAACTGAACAAGAAACTGGTTTAAACAGGATGCGGTATTACCGTAATCGCCGATCCGTGCGAAACGGATAATCTGCCTGCAAAGCTTCAGCGTTTCACCTCGGTTGTAATTAATTGTTGTTTTCATAGTGACAAGACCATAAACTTTTACTGATCAGGAGTTTTAAATGTATAAGAAATAAATTCTGCTATGTAATCAAGGATATAAGTATACAATGTCTGATTCTACTCTTCAATTATTTAAAGCACAATCGGGAATGGTTTCTGCAAAAATTGTCAGGGAAGATGGTACCTTGCTTCATCTGCACTCTCTGGTAAAACCGGAAGATGAGGGCAAGTATTTTGAGGAGATCCCTTTATGGGGTGACAGAGTAGTATTTCTGGGGACTGGCCTTGGCTATCATATAGTACCATTATTAAAAAAAATACAACGTAATACAGAATTATTGTTTGTGGAATACTATGATGAACTTCTTCAACACTGTATCGGGCAGGTTTTAAGCAGAACTGACGTTATAATAAATACAATTTCCGGTACAACAACCGATTCCCATAAAATTATTAAAAAATTTATTGATAATGCAAAATCGGTTCAGATAATCAGGCACGCTCCGTCTATTGCAGCTAATAAGCCTTTTTTTGACAATATTTCAAAATGCCTTTATTCACGAAACTGCAAAAGTACTGCCGGCAGGAAAATGGTCTTGTTGTATGGCGGCTTTTTTCTTCAGGAGGAGTTAAAAAATGCCATATCGCAAAGTAGTGTTACCCCGGTTTTGTTAAATTACAACGATATTGATTCTTCAATTGAGTTTGAGTCGCGGGTTGAACAGATATTTCAGTTTGAGAAGCCCTCTGGTATTTTGTCGATAAATATGCTTGGATTTGATGGAAATGGTGTTTTGCCGGATTTGGCTTTAAAGTATGGTATTCCTTTGATTGTGTGGTTTGTCGATGACCCTCGTCCAATTCTGCTTCATCAGAAACAGTTTATAAAACCCGACATGATTGCTTTCTGTTGGGAACGTCAATATGTACCATTATTGAAAGAAGCCGGATTTACAGTTGCAGATTACCTGCCTCTGGCAACTGATCCTGATCTTTTCTTTACCGGACATACTCAAAAACATATTGCAAATATCGGGTTTGCAGGCAGTTCAATGGGAAGGGAATTTCTTGAAAGAATTGCCGGCAAATTTTTGTGGAAAAATGAACTGGAGTCTTTGGTTAATGCTGCGGCAAAAAGAGTAATGGAGAATGGAGAACCGGGAATTGAAGAAATTGTCAAGCAGGAGTGTATCCGGCTCGGATTGCGGATACCTTTTACAGATGAAAGAAATCTGGTCTGGTTTCAATCATACATAATTCATACTGCATCCATGTTAAAGCGTAAGCAGATTATTGAAGAACTTATTCCTTCGGGTCTCAAAACTTTTGGGGATCCTGGGGGGTGGCGTGAATTGTTGGGGGATAATTTTCCGGCAGAACCGGATATTGATTATCGTACTGACCTGGCTTCAGTTTACCGGGGAATCGATATTAATCTCAATATTACAAGCTCTCAGATGCCAACCGCCGTGAATCAGCGTGTCTTTGATGTGCCCGCGTGTGGAGCCTTTTTGTTAACAGACAGGCAAAAGGATCTTGAATCTCTTTTTAATGATGAAGAAGTTGCGGTTTATTCTTGTGTTGAGGAGCTTATCGAAAAAGTGAATTTTTTCCTCCGCAATGAAAAAGAACGCAAACGTATCAGCGGTTGTGCCAGAAAGAGAATTCTTGAAGAACACACTTATTCGCACCGTTTTAAACAGATTTGTAAAAAGGTTAATATTTTCGGTTTATAGTTTAAATTATTCTTGTACGGCTTATTTAAAATTAATCCATAACAAATTAAATAGAGGAAATAACAAAAATGCACAGAAAAGAGTTGTTTTCAGGCTTTTTGAATTTGCGAAATGATACAACTCTGGTTAAAAATCAAAAACTGTTAAAGTCGGGCAAATTATTGGTCGATAACCAGTAATGAACAACGAAAAAGAGGAGCGAAAAAAGATCAGAATTGAAACTTATAGAATAAAGATAACAAACCCGGCAAGGATGCCGGTAACATAAAAACAGGAATGATACAAAATCGCGCAAAGTATCATTCAAAACAAGGAGGTTTCCTATGCGTATCAATCATAATATTTCATCAATGGCTACTCAGAATTCCATGTTTCAGGTAAACCGGAGTATGAGTAAATCTCTGGAAAGGTTATCGACAGGTCTTCGGATCAACCGTGCATCAGACGATGCGGCAGGTCTTAGTGTATCAGAGAATCTTCGTACACAGGTGATGGGTACATCACAGGCGATGCGTAATGCCCAGGACGGGATAGCTGCAATAAACATTGCAGAGGGTGCTGCAAATGAGATTTCTGCTATTTTACAGCGTATGCGTGAACTGGCAGTTCAGTCCTCAAATGATACACTTACATCAACTGAACGGGATTATACCGACCAGGAATTTCAGCAGTTGATTGAAGAAATCGACAGAATCGCTGATGTAACCAATTACAATGGCATGAAACTGATTTCTGAAGTTGCAGGTACCGATACTTCAAACGACAGGTTCGGAATTAAAGGAGGTGCTGAAAGTGCAGATGGCAGTGCATTGTGGATTGATGCCAATACTGAATATGGTGTCGACAGTATAACAATTACAATTGATACCCTTTCTACTCAAGGTATGGGTCTTAGTTCTGCTACTGCATCAGAAACTTACCTGACATCGCAGTCTGATGCCGTTCAGGCAATTTCAAAACTGGATGTTGCAATAAACAGTGTGAATACAATGCGGTCTGATATGGGTGCATACATAAACCGTCTGGAGCATGCGATTAATAATCTGATGATTTCCAATACCAACCAGCAGTCTGCTGAATCACTTATCAGGGATGTTGATTTCGCAAACGAGTCCTCCCAGTTTACCAGAAATCAGATTCTTACACAATCTGGTACAGCTATGCTTTCGCAGGCAAATATGGTTCCTCAGAATGTGTTGCGGTTATTGGGATAGGTCGTTGATCATTTATAATTATGTTGGAACTTATTTCAAGCGATAAAACAAAATGGCATGGATGCCAATAACAAAAAGAACAGGAATGATAAATGATACTTAGCTTGTGTTAAGTATCATTTATAACAAGGAGGTTTCCTATGCGTATCAATCATAATATTTCATCAATGGCTACTCAGAATTCCATGTTTCAGGTAAACCGGAGTATGAGTAAGTCTCTGGAGAGGTTATCGACAGGCCTTCGGATCAATCGTTCATCAGATGATGCTGCAGGTCTTAGTGTATCAGAGAATCTTCGTACACAGGTGATGGGTACATCACAGGCTATGCGTAATGCCCAGGACGGGATAGCTGCAATAAATATTGCCGAGGGTGCTGCAAACGAGATTTCTGCTATTTTGCAGCGTATGCGTGAACTGGCAGTTCAGTCGTCAAATGATACTCTAACATCAACCGAACGGGATTATACAGACCAGGAATTTCAGCAGTTGATAGAAGAAATCGACAGAATCGCTGATGTAACCAATTACAACGGCATGAAATTGATATCTGAAATTGCAGGTGCAAATAAAAATGATCGGTTCGGGTTATCGAGTGATACTTCTGATGATGATTTGGGTTCGACTTTGTGGATTGATGCCAACACTGAATATGGTGTGGACAGTATAACTATTACTATCGATACTCTTTCATCTTATGGTGTAGGTCTCAGTACTGGCTCTGAAACATCTGCAACATTTCTCACATCGCAGTCTGATGCAGTTCAGGCAATTTCAAAACTGGATGCAGCAATAAACAGTGTGAATACGATGCGGTCTGATATGGGTGCGTATGTAAATCGTCTCGAGCATGCGATAAACAATCTGATGATTTCCAATACCAATCAGCAGTCTGCTGAATCACTTATCAGGGATGTTGATTTCGCAAGCGAATCTTCCCAGTTTACCAGAAATCAGATTCTTACTCAATCTGGTACAGCTATGCTTTCGCAGGCCAACATGGTTCCTCAAAATGTGTTGCGATTACTTGGATAGTTTGCAGTCTGGTATTCCAGTAAAAAGTTGGACAAGGAGACAGATTCTGTCTCCTTATTTTTTATTTGTGCCTGAATGAAGGCGATTAAGGAATAAGGGATACAGAATCGAGCTCCGACTCCGATTGGAAACAGGAATGAGAAAATAAAAACAGGGTATGTTTTTTCATTCTTTGATCGGAATTCCGGGTCGGAATCGGAATCGAATCATGAAACAGTGTGATTACAGATAAACAATACTGAGTTTCTGTAATTCAATACCATACCATGAAAAGCGATTTAGGAGTTGAGGGTTTAAGAATCGAGTTCCGATTCCGACGCCGAGCTCCGACTCCGTGATTGGGGATTATTAATATATAGAGGTATATAATAGTGTATAAAAGTTGGGCCAGGTGTGTTCATTGCGATAAACATTCCAATATTTTCTGTTGATTTTTCTTTGAATCTGCAAGGGTTATGATTCCCGAAACGATTCTTATAGAGAAGATCCTGTACAATAATTATTTTGGTATATGGTGTAAGCTTATTTTAGATTAGTGATTAAAAATACAATTAAGGTGCAAACAATATAGTTATAAAGGTAACTAAGATGCTGGAAGGGTATAGATTATGCGGTTAAATTGGGCTGTGTTGATTCTTATGATCATTTCGCCGGTTTTATTTGGAACAGAAAATACAAATCCTGCCGGTTCGAAACAAGAATCCAGGGCTCCAGACAGTATTGTTTTTTTGATGAGCCGGGCAATTGATGCATCAACGGGATCTGGTGATAAATGGATTGCGGCTTTGATTGAGGCTATTTTTGAATTCAAATTTGCTGCAATTGATGGGTTTAGGATGGTTCATCCTGATATTGTGCGAAGAAATATTCCGGAACATGCAGATCTGTCAAAAGTTCCTTCAAATTCAAGATATTTAGAAACTGCAGGGAAATTGAGAGCAGATTATGCAGGAATTCAGAAATTTGAACTTTCCGGAAAAGATGTTTTCTATTATCTCGAGATAACTTCTGTTAAGGATAAAAAACTGGTTGGAACTGTTGAACTGGAATTCAAGATTGTTGATCTGGGAAGTTCACTGGACAGAATTGTTGAAATGGTTTTAAAAGAATTGAAAATAACTCCGCAGAAGGAGCTTGCACGGTTTATGAGAATGCCGGCAATTGGGAATAAATTAAGAAATATTAGACGTTTGGGTGAAACTGTTATTTCGGAACGATTCAGTTCCGGATCAGATCCGCAGACAATTGCCCAGGAATATCGTTCAATCTGTGATGCGGACCAGAGTTTATTGGTGGGTTTCTATCGCGCCGGGATGTTTTTTGAGTCTATTCACAAACCCAATGAGGCATCACAGGCGTTTAATCTGTTGTTTATGTCTTTACCTGAATATTTGCCAATCTATATCCCCCTGGCCAGAAATTTTCGGAAAGCAAGGCAGTATGAAGATGCTGTACGGATTGCCATGCTTGGTGAACAGAGAGGAATAAAGAATACTGAACTGATATCAGAAAAGGCTCTGGCATTGGAAAAACTCGGCAAAGCTGAGGATGCAGAAAAAGCATACAAAGCAATTCTTGAAAAAAACAGTAATGATCCATATGCACTTCTGTATTATGCACGAAAAAATAATGATGCAGGTAAGGCAAAACCTGCGCTTGAATACTCTCAACGACTGCTGAAAATTAATCCAGCTAATGGACTGGCCAATATGGAGCGGGGACGGAGTCTGATGCTTTTATCGCAAAAAAAGGAGGCCATCACAGCTTTCAATAAAGCAATAGAAAGTATGCCAAACGATCCTGATCCATATATTTACCTGGGGGATTTGTATTGTGAAACGGGAAAATATGAAGATGCGTTTGCATTGTACAGCAAAATACTCAAAAGTTCGGATAATATAGATCTGTATATTAAAGCTGCAAACGCCTGTGAAAAAGCTGGAGATCCTAAAAAAGCTCTTACTATACTCAAAACTATGGAAAACCGATATTCAAACCATGGTGGATTACAAAGAGAACTTGGTTTGCTGGAACTTGCCAACGGTGATACAGTCAAGGCAAAATCTTTGCTTGAGGCAAGTATTCGTTCGAATAGTGAAAATGAGAGTGTGTTGATGGCGCTGGGGTGGATTTATAATGCAGCCGCTGATTATGAAAAAGCTATTAAAATGTTTACCCTGGCAATGTCTAAATCAAAAAATAAAAGCAAAGCAAAACTTGGTATGGCAATGGTGTTTATTCGTCAGGGAAATTCGTCTTCTGCGATTACGCTTTTAAAGGAAGTTTCACCTGATGATTTAAATGAGCCGGGGATGAATCGTTTGCTGTGATTCGTTCTTTTCGAATGGAGAAAAAAAGAAAGCGTTGAATTATTATAAAAAAGAACGTAAGTATGCTGCATCCGACACTGTTCTTCAGGCAAGAATTGCTACATTAGCTTACGAAACCGGTACAACCCATGAAGCGCGTGTCGAGTTGGAAAAACTGGTTAAAATGGGGGCTGGAGGCGCAAATGCGTTGTATCATCTAGGTGTTTTATCTTTGCGGTTAAAAGACACTAAAGGTGCTGAAAGTTACTTTGAAAAAGCTGAGATTATGGGAAAAGCTGATGCAGATACCTATTACATGATTGGGAAAGAGTGTGCAAAACTGGGAATGAGTGACAGGGCTGTTTTGTCATTTGAGAGCTGTTTAAAGCTGAATCCATCAAAAGACAGTGCCTGGGTGATGTTGACGGAGATACTTGAAAAAACAGGAAAAGACAGTGCTGCAGCTGAAGCGCATTTGAAACTGTATCTTATTGACAAAATAAAATACAGCAAAAATTTGGCAATTGCCGGAAAAAAGTTTGAAAAAGCAGGGTTAAAAGATAAGGCTAAAAATGCTTATGCCATGTTCATTCAGAATCGTCATAGTGACCCTGAGGTAAACGTAAGACTTGCCTCTATAGAAGCTGAAAGTAAAAATTACAAACGTGTAATAGATCTTCTCAAAGACC
>DATGNN010000082.1:0-3430 GCA_035306725.1 Chitinispirillaceae bacterium
GGCTCGACGGGTCATTGGCATCCAATCGCAAAAATGTGCTAAATATATTACTATCCAATTGAGTAGAGCTGTCAAAATTGCACCTGCGAAAAGAATTCTCACCCTGAACAAAATAATCTGGGTTAAAATCTGTTTTTAAACTGAATTTAGAGGTATCAAGATTTCCGGAGTGCCATGGCCTGTCCACATCAGGAGTAGCAATATTAGATATACCGGATTCGTCTGTAATTAGATCAATACTCCAACCAGTTCCCCATGTTGCGTAATCACTGTGTCCCGTGATCACATCTGTTATGTGTACTTCTAGATATTGTTGACTGATAGATGTATTACCTAATAGTAAACAACATTTTGACCCATCATGAGCTAAACGTACATCTGAAAATATAGGATTTCCACGCAATTCACACTCAGGGAAATCCCACACACCGGTATTTCTATTAAAACCTGATACCACACACTCCCACCAACCCTGAGTAAGTGTGTAACCTGCTATTTTTATTGTCAACATAGTATGTGACCAACTTTGTGGCATGGTGATTTTTATTGTTCCCTTTGTTGATGATGATGACGAACGATAACTTGCAACATTTTTATAATGATACGATGCAACACCAGCATTTTGATTTATAACACCATCAAATTTTACCCTATCAGTAGTGTTCAAATCCTGATTAAATGGATTACCATCTAACCATTCAGCATTTACAATGTTCCCCGCATGAACCTTAGCTTCCCCGCTTGTTTTAAGCTGATCACGTGTATAAAAACTATCAACCAAACCCTTTGCTATTTCCGCAGTATCCGCCCTAAATGAGTAAGGCGTTCCTGTAAGTTTTGTTCTCTGAGGAAATACATTTCCATCTGCTTTTACCTGAAGCCAATACTGAGTATCAAAAGGCAGTTTCAGCGGATTGACAGAACCCAGTTCCGTGTAGAACAATCCCTGCTTTGTCTGTATGGTTTTCTCTTCAGACCAAAGGGACTTTCCAGAAATAGAGTCATCAAAAATTGAAAACGTGAATTTATACTCTCCATCTTTTTTTGGGTTTCCATTTGAATCTGTAACTACTCCCTGGTAGGATAAAGTTTTTGGTACAGACCCGGTAACACAGGTAGAAATAACAAATATCAGTATGACAGTGGTTAAAATCTGCTTTTTCATTAAAAAGTTTCCTTTTGATCTAACAATTACAGGTATTATTAATGTAAATTATTTCTTTTCCATGTCAGATTTGATGGTGTATATGATTTTTTCCATTTCTTTAAATCCGTTTTTAATACTGTCAATTTCGGTTTTCTGGTTTTCAATTTTATTTTCCTGGGTCTCAATAATTTTCTGCTGTTCTTTTACCGCTTCAATTAAAATCGCGCTAAGTTTGTCGTAAGCAACAGATTTATATCCGTCTTTGTCGATTCTTACTACTTCAGGGAGTATTCTTTCTACTTCCTGAGCGATAACACCGATCTGGCGGCCCTCGGGGAAATGTCTATCCGGGAAATCCGAGTGTTTCCAGTTAAAAGAGATTCCTTTAAGAGCATTTACTTTTTTTAAGGGATCCTGTATTGAATCAATATCAGTTTTAAAACGGATGTCGGAGGATTGTGTTTCGGGGTTGAGGTTGCCGGAGTGCCAAACCAGATTACCGTTAGAATAAATATTACCACCTTGTATTGAATGATATTTGACCTCACCAGCATCACCATCCCATGCCACTATTCCAAATGTGCCATCTATTCGTGTACCAGTAGGTTCCTCGTCCACAGCATTGGTACTAAATCGTATCTGACCAGATTTGTATTCGGATCTTATTAATCTTGTGTATATATATCCCCATATTCTTGAAGAGGCTACCCAGACAGTTCCATTTTCATCAACTACAACCCACCCATTCGATGGCCATCCACCCAATGGATGAATTTGTACATGCAATTGTCCGACTGGATCTTTACTATATCTAAAAACATAAAACCGTAAAACACACTGACTGTTGTAATAATTTCGGTCACCAAAAAACTTGACATCAAAAACATCTACAACATTTTCAGTTCCTGTATTTAATTTAAAAACAGGATACCATAGCCTATTATAAGGCGACTCATGAACGTGAGTTCTTCCTAACCTCACCCAATTATCCATTACTCCGCCATCTTTAACATATAAATTTTCAAATGTCGGAGAATTAGGTAAACTTATCAACCAATCTGCATTTACAATATTCCCTGCATGTACAGAGGCATCTCCACTTGTTCTAAGCTGTTCCCGTGTATAAAAACTGTCGACCAACCCTTTAGCTATTTCGGCCGTATCCGCTCGAAATGAATATGGTGCGGATGTAAGTTTTGTCCTTAGAGGAAATACTGTTCCATCTGCTTCAACCTGAAGCCAGTACTGTTTATCAAATGGTATCGTTAGTGGTTCAACAGAACCCAGTTCGGTTGAAAACAACCCCTGCTTTGTCTGTATGGTTTTCTCTTCAGACCAAAGGGACTCACCGGATACAGAATCATCAAAAATTGAAAACGTGAATTTATACTCTCCATCTTTTTTTGGATTACCATTCGTATCTGTAACTACTCCCTGGTAGGATAAGATTCTGGGTAGAGACCCGGTAACACAGGTTGAAATAACAAATATCAGCAGGACAGTGGTTAAAATCTGTTTTTTCATTAAAAAGTTTCCTTTTGAGCTATCAATTACAGGTATTATCAATGTAAATTATTTCTTTTCCATATTCGATTTGATTGTGTATATGATTTTTTCCAGTTCTTTAAATCCGTTTTTAATACTGTCAATTTCGGTTTTCTGGTATGCTATTTTGTCTTCATGCTTTTCTATTTCTTCATTCTGGTTTTCAATGATCTTCTGCTGTTCTTTTACTGCTTCAATCAGTATCGCGCTAAGCTTGTCGTAAGCTACAGATTTATATCCATCTTTATCGGTTCTTATTACTTCGGGCAGTATTTTTTCTACTTCCTGTGCGATAACACCAATCTGGCGGCCTTGGGGGAAATGCCGATCCGGGAAATCCGAGTGTTTCCAGTTAAAAGAGATTCCTTTAAGAGCATTTACTTTTTTTAAGGGATCGTGTATTGAGTCGATGTCGGTTTTGAAGCGGATGTCGGAGGATTGAGGTTCGGGGTTGAAGTTGCCGGAGTGCCAGATTTTACGCCATGGTTGACGGACATTATCCAAACCGCCAAAATAAAGATTACCACTATTTGCGCGACCTACAATCTCTATTGTATGCGTACTGTTTTGCGCGGATCGTATACCATAGTTGGTCCAGTTGTCAGGGCTCGACGGGTCATTGGCATCCAATCGCAAAAATGTGCTAAATATATTACTATCCAATTGAGTAGAGCTGTCAAAATTGCACCTGCGAAAAGAATTCTCACCCTGAACAAAATAATCTGGGTTAAAATCTGT
>DATGNN010000083.1:0-2331 GCA_035306725.1 Chitinispirillaceae bacterium
CCTTTAAAATTCTCAATTTCCATTCCATGAATAAACATAATGTGAAACTCCTATTCTTTTATTTGTTAAAGATGTCTGGTTCTTTGTCAAACGGCAAATCACCAGGTTGTATTTCATATTCATCGTTATTATTGTTTTCTGATTCTGCTTTTTCAACCAGATCATCAATAATACCTTCAAGTTCAGGATGTTGCGTTTTTAATATTTCGCCGCGTTCCAGAGATTCTTCTGCTTCAATAGCATATGCAATTTCTGCTGATTTAGGTTGTGTTTTCCAGTGCCTTCTCAGTACAGTTTTCTTTCTCATTTCAGGTTCAAAAAGAGAATCTGCCCACGGGCTTTTTGGCGTTCGCGCTAAAACCATTTTCTTGATTTCATCAATATGGTAAGATTCCATTATGTGACAAGAGCAACTACCGTCTTTTTTCTGAAAAACAGAATATCCGAAAAGTTCCCTTCCCCTGTTTTTACCTTCAAGCAAGTTCGGTTTAAAATAATAATGTTGACCTGTTTCGTTTTCGTAAAAATCCCATTCATCTTTTTCATGAACAAGGCCCATTCTTACATCCGTTATTAATCCAGAGTTAATTGACAGTTTTATCATACCCTTATACCCGATTTGATTTGTCAATGTTCCCTTGTAAGGAACAAAGTATATTTCCCCAAAAATAGGATCAGGATTAAGATTAAGTTTTGCAGCATTAAACATACAAGTAAGAATTGATTTCTTGTCTGTTATCTTTGGATTCGAAATAAATTCCTGCGCAATCCTTGCGTACATTGCCCAGTATCTATCACTATCTGTTGATTTAGGAAGCATTTTTTCAACAGTTTCTTTGTACTTATTGAACCTTTCTTTGCTTCCTGCAACATCAATCATTGACAGTATTTTGTTTGCTGAATTAGTGGCCATAGTAAAATCCTTTCTTAGAATAAGTATCCTTCACTCTCTTTGTAAATTTCATAAGTTAATATTGCATCGTTAATATTATAAATCCCTATTTCATCACCCTTGCCAGATTCGATAAGATCAATAAATTTTGTGATATCATGTTCTTTTTTTGATTTCCCAAGAACAATATTAGAAGCAGTTTCAAGGCTTATGTGTTTGTTTTTGTCCCATCCTGCAAATTCCTGTTTTAAGTCACAATGCGGTATATGCGTATATCTTTTAATCCAATGCGACAAAGGGAAAGAACCTGTCGGTAAAGCATATTTCAATAACATAGCCCTTTTGTAAAGAAATGGTATGTCAAAAACAATCCCATTCCATGATATTATCGTTGGTGAATATGTGGATGTTACTGCTATTTTCGGAAAAAACCAGTTCAGTAGTTCCAACTCTCCCGCATCTGAAATATCATCCATAACAATGTATTCGCTTATGTCATCACCGTGAATAGCGATTGAACATATACGGCTAAAGAATGGGTTTAATGCCATGTCATCAATCTGTTTCTGTTTTGCTTGATGAAGTTTTTCTTGGATTTTAACAGGATCTTTTGTGTTACCAAGTTTAACTTCTGGTTCTGGTAATAAATCGACCAAATTTTTGTTAGGTATTGTTTCAATGTCAACTGCAAACATCGTTATTCCTCTCTGTTAATTGTTGCTGTCTTGTTTACTTTCGAATACTTCATTAATGCTATTTAATTCATCTTCAGTAAATAGCATCTTGCCGTTTAATTTCATTGACAAGTAACTGTTATTTATCCCTGTCAATAACGACAATTGATACTGTTTAATTTTAAGTTTATACATGTTTGCCCTTATATCAAGGACAATTTTTTCTTGCTCTGTAGTTAAATTCATATTGTTTTTTCTCCTTTCAGAACCAGACAAAAAAACCTGTGATAAAAAGTATAAGTGCGATTGAAATTAGAATCATAAACCGCTCAAAAGAATGGTCGTAATATTTACCGCCTGTTCTGCTATGTTTCCAGATTGTAACTGGCCCGATCTGGTTTGCCTTGTTATTGAGTATTTGTATTTCGTGTGTTCGTTTCATTCTTTACCTGCCTTTTCAGATTCTGCTTGCTTTTTTCTCACTTCAAGAAAGTGAGCGTTCACTTTCTTAATGAAGCTTTCATTTTTTACATTTAATATCCAGAGATAACAATTTATACAGTACCATTTATTTTTATACTGTTTAAATGTTCCACCATCTGTAAACTTTTTACCACACATACAACAGCGGTAATTCCCAGGCTCTGCGTTTGCCATATGCTTATTGTCAAGTTCGAGTTCTATTTCCAACTCTTTTGTTTCAGCGTTACTTTGTATCTTTCTGATTATTATAAAGATTATTGCGACAACCAGCCCTACAGCTAT
>DATGNN010000084.1:0-23775 GCA_035306725.1 Chitinispirillaceae bacterium
GGTAGCAACACCTGAAACGAAAATGCCATCACTCGCATCTGTGTATGCATTATCAAAGTATGATCAGGAACAGATGTGCCTTATGGTCACACAAGCATACAAAATCCCATTTGTTTCTTTAAGATTTTTTAATGTTTATGGAGAACGCCAGGCATTATCAAATCCGTATACTGGTGTGCTCGCAATTTTTGCTTCAAGATATCTTAATGACCGAAAACCTGTAATTTTTGAAGACGGAAATCAACGCCGGGATTTTGTTAATGTGAAAGATGTATGCAGGGCATGTGTACTGGCTCTTGAGTCAGATAAAGCTGCCGGGAAAATCTTTAATATCGGAAGTGGAAAAGCTTACACAATATATGAAGTTGCCTTAAAAATGGCTGCTATTTTGGGAAAGGATAATTTAACTCCTGTTATCAGTTCAAAATATCGTTTTGGGGATATTAGGCACTGCTATTCTGATATTAGGTTGGCAAACAGAATTATTGGATATCAGCCGTCTGTAGATTTAGATAAAGGTTTAATGTGTCTGGCACAGTGGCTTGAGGGACAGAAAGCTGCTGATAATTTTGATGCAGCTACCGCTGAACTGGTTGAACGGGGGCTTGCTGTATGAAAAAAGATACTGTAGTTATTACCGGTGGAGCAGGATTTATCGGAACCAACCTTGCACATAGATTCATTAAAAACGGGAATGCTGTTATAATTGTCGACAATCTCTCCAGAGCAGGATCAAAAAAAAATTTACAATGGCTTAACCGGATATATCGTGGCAGATTTAAACTGGAAATAATGGATTTAAAAAACAGATGCAGGCTCGAAGAGGTACTACAGAGTGCTGCCTGCGTTTATCATCTGGCAGCTCAGGTGGCAGTAACCAAAAGTCTTGAAGATCCGGTTATGGATTTCGAAACCAATTTAACAGGTACTCTTAATATTCTTGAAATTCTTCGGAAACTGGATAATCCACCATTTCTTCTTTTTACATCCACGAATAAGGTTTATGGAAACCTGCAGGAAATCATACTGGAGAAGTCTGGTCAGCGTTATACACCAAGTGATAGAAATCTTGAAAAATATGGTGTGGATGAAAAATTCCCGTTAGATTTTTACAGTCCATACGGTTGTTCAAAAGGGGCGGCAGATCAGTATGTACTTGATTATTCACGCACATTTGGTATCCCGGCAGCAGTTTTCAGAATGAGTTGTATTTATGGACCACATCAATTTGGTACTGAAGATCAGGGGTGGGTAGCGCATTTTCTTATTAAAGTATTGATGAATGAACCAATAATAATCTTTGGGGATGGTTGTCAGGTCAGAGATATACTATACATAGATGACCTGGTTGATGCTATGGTACTTGCTTATAAATACTCTAAGGAAACCGCTGGCCTGGCATTTACTATTGGTGGCGGACCAAATCTTGGTTTAAGTTTAAACGAATTCGTAAATAAAATCCATAAATACTGCGATTCATTTCCGCAGGTCGTGTATGAACCATGGCGTCTTGCTGATCAGAAGTACTATGTATCGAATATTCAAAAGTTCAGGAATATTACAGGATGGTTTCCAAAAATTGAAACTGATGAAGGAATTGATCGTCTATTCAACTGGCTTCAGTTAAACCGCAATCATATATCCTCAGAATATGAAAAGGAAAAAATAGCATGAAAAACTGTACTTCAGTATCAGAAAAAATATATGAAACAAGTAAAACCGGGACAAGAATTATGAAGGCTGCTGTATGTGAATCACCCGGGAAATATTCGATCAAAGCTTTCCCGGTACCGACGCCTGGTGCGAATGAGATTCTGGTCCATTTAAAGGGATGCGGTATATGCAGTTCCAACCTTCCAGTCTGGGAGGGGAGACCCTGGTTTAAATACCCGCTTGAAAAGGGGGCACCAGGCCATGAAGGGTGGGGGAAGATCGAAGAAACTGGTTCAGATGTTAAATCATATTTTCCAGGTCAGTGGGTGGCATTATTGTCCCAAAATGCTTTTGCAGAATATAATGTTGTATCTGAAAATATGGTTGTACCTATACCATCACAGCTTGAAGGGATGTGTTTACCGGGTGAACCGCTTGGATGTGCTATAAACATATTTAACCGATGTAATATTAGAAAAGGGCAGAATGTCGCAGTTGTTGGTGCTGGTTTTATTGGTTTAATTTTGAGTTCACTCGCTCTGAGAGAGGGTGCAAATGTTGTGGTTATATCACGAAACAGAAGTGCTTTAAAATTTGCACAAAGAATAGGGGTTGAAAACACTGTTGAATATGATGGATCAGCAGAGGATTCGCTGAAAATTAAAAACAGGTTATGTCAGGATGGCTATGATTGTGTAATTGAAGCAACAGGATACCAGAAACCGCTCGATCTTGCTGGAGAGCTTGTAAAGATAAGGGGACGTTTGATCATTGCAGGATATCATCAGGACGGGTTTAGATCGGTAAACATGCAATCCTGGAACTGGCGCGGTATAGATGTCATAAATGCTCACGAACGGGAGCCACAGATTTGTATGAACGGGGTAAGAGCTGCTTTAAAAGCTGTAGAAAGAAAGCAGCTCGATCTTCAGCCTTTTTTTACACACATATATACATTAGATAAAATCAATGAAGCGTTTGATACAGCCTTAAACAGACCTGAAGGATTTGTGAAAGCTCTGGTGATGTTATGAATAAAGATTTGCAAATACAAACCGCTACACTCAGACTGGGATTTGTCGGTACGGGCTGGATTGGGTGCAGCAGAATGAGAGCCTTAAAAGAATGTGGAATAGTTGATACAGCCATTATTACAGATGTTTCTGATGAAAGAATCAGGGATGCTGCTTCGATATATCAGGATTATGTGGTATGCAGAACACTGGATGAAGTAATCAGTCTGGAGCCTGATGGAATTGCAATAGCAACTCCCAATGCATTTCATGTTCAGCAGGCATGTACAGCACTTGAAGCTGGCATCCCTGTATTTTGCCAAAAACCCCTGGGAAGGAATAGTAAAGAAACACGTGAAGTGATCAGTCTGGCATCTGAAAAAAACTGTCTGCTTGATATTGATATGTCTTACAGGTACCTTGAAGCTGCCAGGCATTTTCAGAATATTTTACAAAGAGGAGAAATTGGTGAGATTTATGCAGTGGATGCTGTATTTCACAATGCATACGGACCTGATAAAAAATGGTTTTATGATCCGGACCTTTCTGGTGGAGGATGTCTGATTGATTTGGGTGTTCATCTGATTGATCTGATATTATGGCTATTGGGTTTCCCGGATGTCTATGAAATTTGGGGTAAGTTATTTTGCGGTGGAGAAAAATATAAAAAAAGAAATGGTAAAGTAGAGGATTACGCTGTCGTGAGAATGGAACTTGAAACCGGATGTAATGTTAATATCGCCTGTTCATGGAATCTTAATGCAGGTACCGATGCCATTATCAGGCTTAATATGTATGGCAAGAGTGGAGGCTTGAGTATTTACAACCTGAATGGATCATTTTACAATTTCAGAGCTGAAAAATTTAT
The DNA here is from genome assembly GCA_035306725.1 of Chitinispirillaceae bacterium. GTDB lineage: Bacteria > Fibrobacterota > Chitinivibrionia > Chitinivibrionales > Chitinispirillaceae > JAAYEB01. Next base: position 3,535 of record DATGNN010000084.1, read on the forward strand.
GAATACTTCACGAAAGGTGCTCTGTTCACCACCAGATGACTGGGGGGGGAGAGCAATAACAAAATGGGCTCAAAAGTTATCTGCAAACTGTAAATTCGAAAAATCTGTAAGTCAAATAGAGAATACAGCATTGATAATTGATACAATTTACAATAATGCCGATTAATGTTTGATATAATATATGACTAACGATATTGAACTGACAATTGATCATTCGAGAATTCGCAAATGGATTGAATCAAGGAATGGACAACCGGTCAGAATAGAAAACAGAATGCCTCCGGTTGAGGGGAAAGGAGTGATACAGGTGATATTTTCTGACACTCTTCTGGAAGAACAATATGTGCCGGTATCCTGGGAAGAATTTTTTACAAGGTTTGATCAGGCTCATTTAGCTTTTGTATATGAACGATGCGGAGCAGAGGATGTAACCAACAGGTTTTATAAATTTGTTAATCGCAATGGAGAATGATGAGGAGTTAATAAATGCATAACAGACGATTCGTAAAACGGGTTCTTATGACAACTGATACTGTTGGAGGTGTCTGGACATATGTTGTAGATCTTGTAAAAGAGTATCATAAAAGGGGAATTGAAGTTGCGCTTGCAACAATGGGGCCTCTGCCTGCAAAATATCAGCTTCAGCAGATTGCAGGAATTACAAATGTAGAATTATTCGAGAGCAGTTATAAACTTGAATGGATGGATGACCCGTGGAAAGACATCGAGGAAGCTTCAGAATGGCTTCTTGAACTGGAGATAATTACTCATCCGGACATTATTCATCTCAATGGATATGTATATGGGGAACTACCATGGCATGCACCAGTACTTGTTACTGCCCATTCTTGTGTATGTTCATGGTTTGGTCAGGTGAAGAGAGTCGAAATACCTCAACAATATACAAAATATAAAAGAATGGTAAAAAACGGTTTGATGGGTGCAGATAGAATTGTCGTACCGAGCTCGTATATGATGCGATTATTGAACTGTTACTATGAGAAAAACTGGAATGTTTCAGTTATTTATAATGGTCGTGATCCGCTTCAATTTGTTCCGCAAAAAAAAGAACCATACATTTTTACTGCTGGAAGGTTGTGGGATGAAGCTAAAAACACAAAACTGCTCTGCGAAATAGCTCCAAAACTGAAATGGCCGGTTATTGCTGCCGGTGAAAATCAAAAAATCAAATTACATAATTTAAAACACCTTGGAGTTATTTCACAAAAAGAAATCGCAGGTTGGATGGGGCGTGCATCAGTTTTTGTTTCAACTTCATTATACGAACCGTTTGGATATTGTGTTCTTGAAGCTGCATTATGTGGTTGTCCGCTTGTTTTAAGTGAAATAGACAGTTTTAAGGAAATCTGGGGAGATGCTGCAATATATGTAAATCAAAATGACAAAGAAGTTTTAAGGGAAATACTGAACGATCTTATTGATTCAGAAAAGTTAAGAGAGGAATACAGCATTCGTGCACACGAGAGATCATTGCAATTCACATCATATGTAATGAGTTGTCAATACTTGAATCTTTATAATGAAATGATCGGGTCTGCAACTTCCTGTTCGGAAAATTCAAAATATCAGAATAGAAATAGAATTGAAAAAATATGCGAATAATTTTATTCGTACAATCTTTAATTTCCGACTGGAATCATGGTAATGCGCACTTCCTGCGTGGTGTCGTATCTGAACTTATAAGAAGAAATCATGATGTTAAAGTTTATGAACCATTTGACTCATGGAGTCTGAAAAACCTTGTCAGGTTTGAAGGATACAGAGTAATAGATGAATTTCATGATTATTATCCTGATCTGTACAGTATTCGATATCATTCGGAAGACATCAATATAGACATGATTTTGGATAATGCAGATCTGGTCATTGTACATGAATGGAATGATCCATCCATTGTAAAAAGAATCGGTTTTCATAGAAAAAACAATCCAGGATACATCCTTTTTTTTCATGATACACACCACAGGGTTGTAACCGATCCGTACACAATGGCTGGTTATGATTTAAGATACTATGATGGTGTTCTGGCTTTTGGTGAAAAAATTCGTTCTATCTATCTGGAAAATGGGTGGATACAGAGGGCGTGGACCTGGCATGAGGCTGCAGATACTAACATTTTCAAACCAATTAAAAATACAGATAAAAAAAAGGATCTGGTGTGGATAGGAAACTGGGGTGATGAGGAACGAAGCAATGAATTAAGAGAATTCCTTTTTGAGCCTGCCAGAAATCTTGCATTGAAATGTAGTGTTTATGGTGTAAGATTTCCAAAAAATGCTATAGATTTGCTTTATAGTTATGGTATTGAACATTGCGGCTGGCTTCCAAATTACAGTGTGCCACAGATCTTTTCTGAACACTTATTGACAATTCATGTACCGCGAAAACCTTATGTAAAATTATTAAGTGGAATCCCTACGATCAGGCCGTTTGAAGCAATGGCGTGTGGTATTCCGTTGGTATGTTCTCCCTGGGATGACTGTGAAGGTTTATTCAGAAAAGGAAGAGACTATCTTGTTGCAAATAATGGTATAGAGATGGAAAAAATAATCAAAGCATTGATAAATGACAGAGAGTTTGCAAATGAAATTGCATTTAACGGTTTTGAAACTGTAATGCAAAAACACACTTGTGTGCATCGGGTAAATGAGCTTTTCAAGATCATAAAGGAATTAAATGGCGTGAAAACAGGACCCAAAATAAATGAAAAACATAAAAATGGAGAAATAAATGAATGATGGAATGAATATCGCATTCTTCGGATCAAGTATTGTTTCTGCCTATTGGAATGGTGCTGCAACCTATTATAGAGGAATTATAAAAGAACTTGCAGTAAATGGTCATAAAGTGAGCTTTTTTGAACCGGAAGCATACAATCGACAGGAACACAAGGATTTTGTAAATATTGATTTTGTGGAAAGTGTGATTTACAAGGCAGACAATGATGGAGTGGAAAAAGTAATTAAACAGTCATCGGATGCAGATATTATCATAAAAGCAAGCGGTGTTGGCGTTTATGATTCGTTTCTTGAACAAAAGTTGCTTAATTACCAGACGAGAAATAAGGCGATACTGTTCTGGGATGTTGACGCACCTGCGACATTAGACAGAATAGAAAACGACCAACAGGACCAGTTCCGGGATTTAATCAAAATGTATGATGCAATATTAACTTATGGTGGTGGGCAAAATGTAATTGATACTTATATAAAATACGGAGCCAGAAAATGTTATCCGATTTATAATGCGCTTGATCCCGAAACACATTTTCCCGTTCCTTCAGATCCACGATTTGAGGGAACACTGGGTTTTCTTGGTAATCGACTTGCCGACAGGGAAGAACGTGTAAAGGAATATTTCTTCAAACCAGCTTCAAAATTACAGGATAAGTTATTTTTACTTGGAGGAAACGGATGGGAGACAAACACAGAAAAAATGGTGAATGTCAGAAAAACAGGTCATGTGTACACACATGAACATAACAGTTTTAACTGTTCAGTGCTTGCTGTTCTGAATGTAAATCGAAACTCAATGGCATCATGTGGTTTTTCACCTCCAACAAGAATTTTTGAAGCTGCTGGTGCCGGGGCGTGCATAATTACCGACAAGTGGAAAGGGATTGAGACGTTTCTTGAACCTGGCAGGGAATGTCTTGTTGCAGAAAATGGAAATGAAGTAGCTAAATACCTCAAAGAGCTTACTTTAACAGATGCCAAACAGATCGGAAAGGCAGCAAGAGAACGGGTGCTGTCTGAGCATACATACAGACACAGAGCACAACTGGTGGAGAAAGTTTTAGAAAACTGTAAAGAAACGAACAGGGAGGCAGTTCAGTGATTATTACGACATCGTTTGATATAGTTTTCCTTGGATTGACAATAACCTCTTCATGGGGAAACGGTCACGCTACTACATACAGGGGATTGATAAAAGCATTGGCATCACGGGGACATAAGATTCTTTTTCTGGAACACGATATGCCATGGTATGCCGAAAACCGGGACCTGGTAAATCCACCATATGTATCGGTATATTTATACAAGTCGTTTAATGAACTAAAAAGAAAATATGAAGATGTTGTGAAAAGAGCTGATCTGGTAGTTGTTGGTTCATATGTACCGGAAGGTGCTGTTGTTGGAGAGTGGGTAACAAATACTGCAAGGGGGCTGACTGCATTCTATGACATAGATACACCCGTGACGGTTTCAAAACTGTTAAAGAGAAATTATGAGTATCTGACACCTCAACTTGTACAAAGTTATGATCTGTATTTGTCGTTTGCAGGAGGACCGGTACTGGAAATAATTGAGAAGGTTTATGGTTCTCCTATGGCAAGACCGTTGTATTGTTCCGTTGATCCTTCACTGTATTATCCCGAAAAAATGAATACTCAATATGACTTTGGATATATGGGTACATACAGTGAAGACAGACAGGATCATCTTGAAAAACTGTTTATTGAATCTGCAAGGAAATGGTCTCAGGGTCGATTTGTTATTGCAGGTCCACAATACCCGGAGAAACTGTCATGGCCTGAAAATATTTGTTACTTTGAACATGTTCCGCCAGGAAAGCACCGTGAGTTCTATAATTCACAAAGATTTACACTTAATATTACAAGGGCAGATATGGTACAGGCAGGATATGCTCCAAGTGTCAGGTTATTTGAAGCTGCGGCGTGTGGTGTTCCTGTAATAAGTGATTACTGGGAGGGATTAAGTACTTTTTTTTCACTGGATGATGAAATACTGTTAAGTTCATCCCAAGAACATACTCTTCGTTATCTGAGTTCAATGAGTGAAAGTGAAAGAATAAAAACAGGTCTTCGTGCGCGTAAGAAAGTACTGTCAAAACATACTGCATCTCACAGGGCAGAAGAACTGGAAAATTATGTGCGTGAAGCTAGAAGAAAAAAACAACATAATCTGTTCTATAAATCTATTGTTTACAAGAAAATATAAACCTTGAGTTGATAATCATCAAATTTATCTTGCATTATTTAACTCAGGCTTTTGGAAAACTTGATAAGGTAAGGATATTATTGCCGACTGTAAAATGGAGTGGGTATGGTAGAAGCAATAAAAATATGGAATGAACCCAACAATCTTTCACATTGGGATTTTACGATTGATCCTGAATGGAAAGAATTTTCAGTAATGGCCAGACTTGCTGCAATAAGTATCCGGTCGGTTGCGCCAACAGTCAAGATAATACTGGGGGGGATATCACCTATAGATCCACAGTTTATTTCACTTTTGGACAGTTACGGATTAATGGAATATTATGATGCAGTTGCAATACATGGTTTTCCGCTGGACTGGAATCACTGGAAGATAGACGAATGGCCAAAAAAAGTAAAGGAGATAAAAAATATATGTAAGCTTCCGATATGGGTTACTGAAGTCGGTGCATCAAGTTTCGGAGCTGAGGAAGTACAGGTTTTTGGATTAAAGCGAACAAACGAACTCCTTATGAATCTGGTACCCAATATTTTCTGGTATAGCCTTCTGGATCTTCCACCAACCTGGGAAGCTACAACACGGCACAGGGAAAGTGAAGGGAGTGCATATTACCGTCATTTTTACATGGGACTGATAGATGCAAATGGAAAGCCAAAACAGGCGATAAAATATTTTGATCCAGGAATGGGTATATGCCAATGGTTTCATTATGAGGATCATAGATTGTTGTTCGCAATTGAATGGTTGAAAAAACTGGGAGTCAGAAAACTAAGAACCGGGATCAGCTGGGCAGACTGGCACAGAAAGAATGCAACAAAGTGGTTTGATTTTAAAATGGAAAAGTTGAAGGATTTTGATACGACCATAACACTATGTTTTACTCCACCATCAAGAGGAAAACGGGCAACTGTTACAAGTCCACCGGTTTATCCGGAAGAATTCGCTCAGTTTGCAGGTGATATCGTGAAAAGATATGTCGTTGACCCAAGATATAAAACCGATAAAAACATGAATCTGAACAGTAAAAAATAGTTTAACGTGTAAATACCTGATTTTTTTAAATTCCTGGCAGAATACATCAGGTAAAAGTTGTAATGTAAACAGATCGAGAGGGCTATTTGTGAACATCGGATTAAAAATATTGTGAAAACAGATCTTTTGCTTATACGGCATGGAAATATTGATATGGCTCAGAGAGTTCCTGGAAGACTTCCGGATGTACACTTAAGCCGAGAAGGAGTCGAACAGATAAAGAAACTTTCTGAATCCCTTGCTGATGTAAAAATTGATGCCATATACACAAGTCCTCTTGACAGAACAGTTGAAACCGCAAATATACTCGCCCAAAAAAGATCAATTGAAATTCAGAAATGTGATCCTCTTGTTGAAATTAATTTTGGAAACTGGACAGGAGAAAAATTTGCGGATCTGGAATCCGATCCAATGTGGAAACAATTCCATTCCTATAGAAACGGAACAATTATTCCTGATGGTGAATTGATGGTTGAAGTTGAAGCAAGGATGGTCAAATTGATAGAAGCTCTGTTTAAAAAACATCAGGGAAAGACTCTGGTTCTGGTAAGTCATAATGACCCAATAAAATCTGTTATTGCACATTATCTGGGTATTTCTCTGGATATGTTCCATCGTATAACAATCACGACAGCTTCAATCAGTATTTTGTCAATGTATCATGACCTGGTTGAAATAAGAGGAATAAATCTGAAAAAATTCAGTAAAACACGTCTTTTGACTGCAGGGAGACTGAAATGACATTTGTCATCTTTGGATTATCTGTAAGTTCTTCATGGGGAAATGGTCATGCTACAATCTGGCGAGGGTTAATCCGGGCATTGGCAGGTATGGGACACCGGATTACTTTTTTTGAAAAAGATGTTCGGTATTATGCTTCCAACAGGGATTTAACGGTGATTGAGGGAATGGAGTTAATACTGTATGAAAACTGGAGACAGGTGGAAACTACTGTAAGAATACGGTTGAAAAACGCAGATGTTGCAATTGTGACTTCATATTGCCCCGATGCAGCTTCTGCAACTGAAATGCTTGAGAACATTACGGGTTTATTAAAAATATTTTATGATCTGGATACTCCTGTTACATTGCAAAGTATAGAGAACAATTCATGGCCGCCTTATATTCCTGATAAAGGTTTAGCCATGTACGACTGCATTCTGAGTTTTACAGGAGGTATTGTGCTGGGGAAGTTAAAATCAGTGCTTGGGGCATGTTCAGTATTCCCATTATATGGATGTGCTGATTCAGAGACTCATTTTCCCTCTGATAAATTGCCGATTTATAACGGGGACCTTTCATATATGGGAACATTCGCGGCTGACCGCCAAAAAAAACTGGTTGAATTATTCATTGAACCCGCAAAAAAAGTACCTCGAAAAAGATTTATTCTGGGAGGGGTTATGTATCCGAATGATTTTCCGTGGAGCGAGAATATCTGTTATTATGAGCACATTGCTCCTCCCGAACATCCATCCTTCTACTGTTCAAGCAAATTTACTCTGAATATTACAAGAGAAGCTATGGCTAAAAACGGATTTTGTCCGTCTGGAAGACTTTTTGAAGCTGCAATTTGTGGCGTTGCCGTGATAAGTGACTGGTGGGACGGACTGGATGATTTTTTCATTCCGGGAGAGGAAATTTTGATAGCTGAAAAATCACAGCATGTTGTGGAAATAATTGAAATGAGTGATGAAAAACGGCTTAAAATCGCAACGCAAGCCAGAAAAAGATGCTTGTCGGAACATACTGCCAAACATAGAGCAGAAGAATTGGTTAAAATTGTATCACAATTTTAAAGGAACATAATTATGGGCTCATTATGGGGAATCATTCCGGCTGCAGGGAGTGGAACACGGATTCAACCGCTTGCATTTTCAAAGGAGCTCCTCCCGGTAGGAAGTTTCAGAAATGAAGAAACAGAACGACCACGGGCAATCAGTGAATACATTATTGAACGGATGATAATGGCAGGTGTAAATAAAATATGTGTTGTGATATCTCCAGGTAAACTGGATATAATCAGGTATTATGGACAGGGACAGGGAAATGCATACTTCTGTTATACTGTTCAGCAGAATCCTTCAGGGTTGTGTGATGCCTTGTTTTGTGCTTTACCTCTTATTGGCATTGATGATTATGTGATAATTGGTTTACCGGATACTGTATGGTTTCCGGAAAATTGTCTATGTGCTCTTGGAAACTGTCCTCTTTCATTTTTACTGTTTCCGGTTGTGCATCCGGAGCTTTATGATGCAGTTACAATGGATAATTCGGGTTTTATAAAAAAAATCCATGTTAAACAGAAAAACTGCCAGGAAAAATGGATTTGGGGTGCTGTTAAAATGAGTGGCAGTGTGTTACAGTATCTTTACGAATTATGGAAAAGAAGAAACTGTAAAGATGAATATCTGGGTACACTGATAAATGAATATATCGAAAGCGGCGGGATTGCGTACGGAACAAAAGCGGGCAAAGCTTATGTTGATGTAGGAACAATAAATGGATATCGTGAAGCATTGATCATGCTTTCAGAAAGCATGCCTGTTTATAATTCCTGAATCGAGATCCAAAATTGATTGTTCAGCGCCGGGTTCGTAATGTCTGATTTATTGTGAATGCAGAAATAAATATTTATGGAAGTCATAATATTTTTGATCAATTGGTAAAAATATAATTATGAGTTCAAAACATAAATTAAGACAATTGATAAAAAATGAAAATGTAAATTTTGACGACATTAGAACAATGCTTATAGCTGCTCACCCCGATGATGAAGTTGTAGGAATTGGATCGCTTCTAAGGTATTTGAAAAACATTCAGATCGTTCATGTTACAGATGGATCTCCCAGAGACATGGTTGATGCAATTAAATCAGGATGTACATCACGGCAGGCTTACGCGAAAAAACGCAGAGTAGAGATGATTTCTGCATTAGGTCTGGCAGGGCATAAATCTCCCGATTGTATTTCACTGAAATTTATTGATCAGGAAGCTTCATTGAATTTACCGGGGTTATCATTAAGAATAGTAGAGTTGATTGAAAGGTTAAAACCTCAACTTGTTCTGGCCCATGCTTATGAAGGGGGGCATCCGGATCATGATGCCGCTGCTTTTGGAGTATGGGCAGCATGCAGGATGCTTCAAAGGGAGAATAAACAAATTCCTGATGTTATTGAGTTCGCATCGTATCATGGTAATGGAAGTAATCAGATTATTACAAACAGGTTCATTCATGTTGAAAATATTGAAGCGGTTGAAATTAAGCTTAGTAATATGGAACAGAATTTGAAGAAACAGATGATAGAGTGTTTCAGAACACAAAGAGATGTATTATCAGAATTTACTGTTAAATATGAACAATTAAGAAATGCACCCTCATATAACTTTTCTCTTTTACCGCATGAAGGTACGCTTTATTATGATTTTTATCAATGGGGAATGAGTAGCAGCAGATGGCTTAGACTGGCAAATGAAGCTATGCGGGTTCTCAGGCTTGGAGAAAATTGAAAATGAAACTAAATACAATTCTCAGTGTAGCATTCCCTTTTGCAAGGATCAAAGAAGATACTGTCGGGGGTGCTGAGCAGATATTGTCATCTCTTGATAATGCTATTACAAATCGGGGATATAATTCAATTGTTATCGCTTCAGAAGGTTCAAATGTAAAAGGTGAGCTGTTTGCAGGGCCTCCGGTTCCAGATTCGATAGTTGATCAGCAGATCCGTGAAAGAACTTATAAAATATACAGAAAACTGATATCGAATGTTGCCAGGATCAGAAATGCTGATGTGATTCATTTCCATGGTGTAGATTTTGACAAATATTTACCATCTATCAAAATTCCGGTTTTAGTAACTCTTCATCTGCCGGTGCCATGGTATAACCATGAATTTATCTCAGAAAACAAAAAAAACATTTATTTTAACTGTGTTTCTGGATATCAGAATTCTACATGCGATAATATTCATGGATTGCTTGGAGCTATTGATAATGGCATACCGGTACCATTACAACCTCTAAGATGTAAAAGATGTAACTTTACTTTGTCTATGGGACGGGTTTGTCCGGAAAAAGGATATCATATTGCATTTGATGCAGCAAAAAAAGCAAAACTGGCACATCTGCACGCCGGGAAAGTTTTTCCTTATATAGAACATATAAAATACTATCGGGAACAGATCCTCCCAAGATGTGATAACTTCAGATACCGTTTCATTGGAAGTGCAGGAATTAGTGAGAAAAAAAGATTACTTTGTTCTGCAAGATGCCTTTTGATACCAAGCCTTGTTCAGGAAACCAGTTCTCTTGTTGCACTTGAAGCGATGGCTTATGGAACCCCGGTTATTGCATTTAGAGCAGGTGCGCTTAATGAAATAGTAAAAGATGGGTATAATGGATATCTGGTAAATGATGAAAAAGAAATGGCAGAAGCGATTAACATGACGCATCTGATAAATTCTTGTGACTGTTACAGGTATGTAAAGGAAAAATATTCTATCGATAAAATGGTTAATCAATATTTCCAGTTATATAGCAGGTTAACAGAATACAACGGATCTGATACTGATAACCGGATCGATAATAATAGCAAAACAAAAAAATGCGCTTGATAGATAATATGAAATCATATGAAATTAATGATGAAAAATCATTAAAACAATTAATTCCGCAATGGGAAAGATTGTACGATAACTGCCTGGTGGCTTCACCGTTTCAGTCTCCATACTGGCTTTATTGTTGGTGGCAGTATTTTGGCTGTGATAGAATGAGGGTTGTATCATTGTGGGATAATGACAAACTTGTAGGTATTGCTCCCTTTTATATATACAAAAAAGAAAAAAGGAGTATATTGTGTTTAATGGGAACCGGTATTTCTGATTATCTTGATGTTCTAATAGATCCGCAGTATTCTGTTAAGGGAATTGAACATGTTTGGAAATATGTAGCTGATATTCAAAAGGAATGGGATGAGTGTGATTTTCAGGAGTTAAAACAGGAAAGCATTCTGTTAAAAAGTAGAATACCTGAAAATCTGTCCAGTGAAATAATTATACAGAGTACATGTCCATATCTCGTACTTCCTGAATCGATGGATAAACTGTTTAAAATCATTTCAAAAAAATTCAGGAACAATATCAGAAGGTGCAAACGTAAAATAGACTTCAATGAGAATGTTAGTATCTCAACTGCTTCAGGAATTGATATTATAAAAAACCTTGATGAACTGGTGTGGCTGCATCGTGCCAGATGGGAAAGCAGAATGCTTCCGGGAGTAATGAAAGAAGAAACGCTTGTCCGGTTTTACAGGAAAGTCTCAAGTGAACTTAAAAACAGGGAAATGGTTGAGATATACATAATGAGAATCGGGCAAAATGCAGTTGCAGCCTACTATATATTTACAAAGAATGATACCGCTTACGCATATCTGGGTGGATTCGATCCTAAAATGGAAAAATACAGTCCCGGAACGGTAATGTTATATTACGTTATTGATGATGCCGTTAAAAAGAGATTGAAATATTTTGATTTCTTGCGAGGAAATGAGTCTTATAAATATAAATGGAAACCTTACAATAAATATAACTGTCAATTAAGAGTTTATAAAAAATGACCAGGTTTTTTCTTGTCAGGCATGGAATGTGTGATCCAGTTGGCAAATACATTGCCGGAAGAAAAAAAGGGATTTCATTAAACCGTACAGGAAAACAGCAGATAGAAATGCTGGCTGTTAAAATGAAGGATATTCCTGTTGATGCTCTTTATAACGGACCTCTGGAACGGACAGTTGAAACAGCAGATATTATTGCAAATCAAATAAATGTCAAACCTGCTGTATGTGAAGAACTTGATGAGGTGGACTACGGTAAATGGACTGGCATGACTTTTAAAGAGCTGTCTCGCGATCCATTGTGGAAAGAGTTTAATGAAACAAAGAGCAGGTTCAAAATACCTGCCGGTGAAATGATGATTGAAGTACAGGCAAGAATATGCAATTTTATCGAAAAAAAAAGAAAATTGTTTAACGGTAATATAATATTAGTTTCTCATTGTGATACGATTAAAACTGCGATTGCAAATTATGCCGGTTTTCCGATAGATATGATGAACAGGTTTTCAATAGATACTGCATCCATTACAATTCTGGAAACAAGTGATTATGGTCCGGTCTTGAATGGTATAAATTGCAACGTGGATGAGATTCAATATGATAGTATTTAAAAATCATCACAGTATTGGGATAACTGAAGATTACATAAATCGGGTTTATTCCGGGCTGGAAAATATTGAAAAAGAAAAAATTAACTATCAGGATGCTGTTGATCTGTTAATAGACTGTGGTGAACTGGAAACCGGAATAACAGATTGTTTAAGTGGCGAAAATGGTGAAATTAGTGCTTCGTTGATAAATTTATGCAGATTGGTTTCAATAAACACAGGAAAGATTGTATGTAAATTATGGCAGGAGAAAACACTTTCAAACGAAACTGTGTTTATCCGCAATTCAATAAATAAAATCAAGGTAATGGAAATACCAAAAAATATAAAAGTAAATGTTCCTGAAGGGTTTGTATATTATGGTTTATACCCGGAAACCTATATTGATGCTGCTAATAGATTTTATGAAAAGTACGAACCGGACAATGTGATTTGTATTGGAATAAGAAGTATAGGTACACAGTTATCTGCATTGGTATCAGCTCAGCTCCAGATTAATGATTGTAATGTTCAGTCATTTACGGTTCGCTTGAAGGGACATCCATTCTCACGTTATCTTGTACTTTCAGAAGAGTTGGAGGACTTTGTCAGGGATTGTAAACAGTGTTGGTTTATTATAGTTGATGAGGGACCTGGATTGAGTGGATCAACAATAGGAGGAACTGTTAACAAACTGTTAATCCTGGGCGTTGATTCAAAAAAGATTGTAATTTTTCCAAGTTGGGAATCTGACGGGAGAAATTTTGTTTCCAGGACTGCACGAGAAATATGGCCGGAATTCGAAAAATTTGTTGGTGAATTTCAACATTTATGGATTAAAAGTGGAAAACTGGAAAACGGATTCAATTGTGATATCCTGCATGAGTTCTCTGCTGGTTTGTGGAGAAAACATTTACTTCAATCCGAAAAAGAGTATCCGGCCGTTCACCCTCATCATGAAAAAAGAAAATATCTTTTAAGAAGTAGAGGGAAAGAAAATAACAGAATCCTTTTGGCAAAATTTGTTGGTTTGGGAAATTATGGAAAAGAGATAGTAAAAAGAGGGAAGATACTTGGAAAATCCGGTTTCAGTCCCGAAATAATTGGCTATGGCAATGGTTTTGTAATTATGCCATTTATTGAGGGAGTTCCAATGAAATCACATGATGTCGACGAAGTATTTATGGAGTTTGTTGCTGAATATTTCGCTTTAATCAACAATGAATTTCCCGCGGAGTTAACCGCGACATGGGAAAACATGACTGCAATGATTTTACAAAACACAACTGAAGGATTGGGGAATGACTGGGTAGAAAAAGCTCAAAGGGTTATAAAACAGTTTCCTTCATCATCATATCAACACAATGTAGTCTCTATTGATGGTCATGTGATGTCACATGAATGGATAAAGACAGAAAACGGGTTTAAAAAAGTGGATTCACTTGAACACTGGAGCGATCAGTTTTTTATTGGTTGTCAGAATATCGCCTGGGACATTGCCGGCTTCATAATTGAATTTGAATTAGAAGAAAAGATGAAAAGAAAACTTGTTGATCATTATATCAGATTAACAAACGATGTTGATATTGAATCACGTCTTCCTTTTTATTTGACAGCATATTGTGCATTTCGCATCGGGTATATTACACTTGCAAATTTATCGGTACCGGATACGAAAGAAAAAGAGAGATTCGCGGTTTTAAAGAGAAAGTTTCGAGAGTTTCTTAAAATTCAGCTCCTGAAAAATGATGACTGGAAATAGAAATGCTACAAAATAAAATAATTCGACAGATTAAGGAAATGAGACCCTGGTTTCATAATTTACACTTGGCAAACGGTATACAGACTGCACCCGATCATGTATTAGGTGATTTTCCATCATTTAAATGGGTCGAAATAGCTCCTTTTATTCCTGAGGATCTAAGTGGATGGACTGTTATGGATATCGGCTGCAATGCAGGCTTTTACAGCCTTGAACTTGCAAAAAGGGGAGCGTCTGTTACTGGAATAGATATCGATCCGCATTATCTCAAACAGGCAGACTGGGCTGCAAATATAATGAATCTCAAGGATAAGGTAAGATTTGAAGAGAAACAAATATATGAACTGTCAAAAGTTAAAACAAAATTTGATATTATATGGTATATGGGTGTTTTTTATCATTTGCGTTATCCACTACTCTCACTTGATATAATTTCAAGAATAACAGGAAAAATGATGGTTTTTCAAACAATGACCATGCCGGATAAAGAGAATTACGAAGCCAGATCAGATATCGACCTTTATGAAAGAAAAATTCTGTGTGAACCTGGATGGCCCAAACTATCATTTGTAGAAAATTGTATTGCAGGTGATCCAACCAACTGGTGGGTGCCAAATCATAGTGCTGTTATGTCGATTTTAAATACATGTGGATTCAAAGTTATTAATAGACCGTCTCATGAAGTATATATTTGTGAACCTGATGGAAATACCATGACAAGCGGCAGTATTAATGATCATCAATACAGAGCCGCAACTGGTACTCTCTAAGCTATACTATTTCCTGATGAGTTCATAAAAAAATACCGGTCTGAAATTTTAACGTGGACTAACAACAACAGGCACTGGGTAAATACTATTCGAATAATTCGACAGTACCTGGTGTTCTGATAAATTTATCATTTAATGATAAAAATCATTTCGGAATACAGGCTGTAAAAATCACTTGAGTACTTCTTATCTAAAATTTGCAACTTTCATGCATCTGGAATAGATAGATGGTTTTTTTACAGTTTTGCCAAAAATTTTTAACATTTTATCCATGTTTTTATTCCAAAAAGATTTCTTTATAGAAAATAGACATTTTTTCCTTTTAGGCATATGTTTTACAAACAAACTGACAAGAGCTGCTGTAATGACAGAGATAAATGTTAATGTTTTTCCTTTGTTCATAATTCCCCCTGTTGGTATTGGTCATACTTTTGGTGGTTTTAAAGCTAAACCCGTAATGAGAAGAACAACAAAAACAGATAATGAAATGTAAAAGATTATTTCTGCGATCCAGGCTGACGCAATTAATCCTCCAAAACCAAGAATCGCTGAAATAACAGAGATGATCAGAAAAAACAACGAAAGCTTTAACATATATACTCCTGATTTTTAGAATATTTGCTGCAATAGTTATACCAAATACAATATAATTTGATTATTCATTATAATTATTAATACCCGGATTAACAGTATCAAAAATAATCGCTGCAAGATATTAAAATAATGAATAAATCACATTTTTGTGCCGAAAATTAAACTGTTTTGTAGTATTTCATCATGAATTCTGGATATATGGTTCTGAAAATAAACTGATAACCAAAAAATCCGGCCTATGTCAATAGTTTTGGATAAATACAGCAACCGTTATTATTCATGTAATAATATTGATAGTAGTTGTTATTAATGTTAAAAGTAATTATAATCACTTATTAAAACAGTTCGCTTTTGGTATTTTAATGTTCCGAAGTCATTAAATCTCATAAATCCTCATTCTCATAATTATTATAGGGAGTTTAATATGAAATTATCATTTGCACTATTTTTTGTTTGTTTTTTGTCATTTAATATTAATTCTCAGGACACCGGAAAAATCAAATTATCTGAGCAGCCTGAAATTGAATCAACAATTGAGTTTCTTGAGGATTCGCAGAGGGTGCAGGAAACGGTCCGCTCATTACGTAAACTTCTTGAAGTTCAAAATATGACCGCGAAACCAGATCCGGAAGCAGTTGCTCTCAATTCAGAAATGGGCATTGCTTTAAATAATGAAAATACATCCAAAAGAGGTTTATACAGAATAATTGACAAATTAAAAGGTGTGCCTTTTTTAAGAAATGGTGTCTATCTATTGATAATTTTTATAGTTACTATTATACTGTTACAGATTACCAACATGCTTGTTAAAAGGTTTAAAAAGATTGCAATTGACAGGATGCTTGAGTCGGGCAGATCCAGTCAGGTTGAAGTAGAAAAAAGAGCAGCTACATTAAGTGAAATTATTAAGAAAATTTCAACAATCTCAATTATTATCATGGCAGTTTTAGTGGCACTGGATCAAATCGGATTTGATATCAAGGCCATGCTTGCCGGGGTTGGTATCATTGGTGTAGCTGTCGGGTTTGGCGCACAGAATCTTGTTAAAGATATCATAAGTGGATTATTTGTGATATTTGAAAACAGAATCAGGGTTGGTGATGTAGCTATAATAAACGGTACAGGTGGATATGTGGAGCAGGTCAATTTGCGAACTACAGTTTTAAGGAGTTTGGATGGTACAGTTCACGTTTTTCCCAATGGTTCAATCACATCCCTTTCAAATATGACACATGAATTTTCTTTTTATGTTTTTGATATCAGGGTTAACTATAAAGAAGATACCGACAAAATTGTATCTATACTTAAAGACGTCTCCGATGAAATGATAAAAGATCCTGCATATAAAAAATCAATCCTGGAACCTCTTGAAGTACTGGGTGTCGATTCTTTTAACGATTCTGCTGTAATCGTAAAGGCGAGAATAAAAACGGTTCCAATCATGCAATGGGTTGTCGGTCGTGAAATGAATCGCCGAATCAAAAAAAGGTTTGATATACTTGGTATTGAAATACCTTTTCCACACAGAAGTTTATTTTTTGGTGAAAACAGTAAGCCGATATCATTAAAAGTGGATGGGTTATCTGACCGTGAACAGATTAAAGCATTGATCAGGGAAACTTTGACAGAGAATAACGATTTGATGAATCAGGAAAAATGAGTTTCCCTTTGTTAAAGAGTTTCTGATGGTGTTGATTTTGCTCTACCTTGTTTGGGAATGTTAACTCTTTTTCAAAGAAAAACTTCATGATTGTAAAACCTGTTAAAGTCTGGCCAGGGAGATCTTACCCATTAGGTGCAACATGGGATGGTGCTGGAGTAAACTTCGCCCTGTTCTCAGATACTGCTACAAAAGTGCAGCTTTGTTTGTTTGATGAAAAAGGAGTCGAATTCTCCAAAATAGAAATGAGCCATCATACCGATCAAGTCTGGCATGTTTACCTTCCTGAAGCAAGGCCGGGTCTTAAATACGGCTTCAGGGTTAATGGACCATATTTACCTCAGGAAGGACACCGGTTCAATCCTGCTAAACTCCTTCTTGATCCTTATGCAAGAGCTATTGATGGAGATATTAAATGGAACGATTCCCTGTTTGGATATGTTGTGGGGAGTTCGGAAGAAGATCTGAAAAAAGATGACAAAGATAATGCTCCCTATATGCCTAAGTGTGTAGTTGTTGATCCTGCATTCAGTTGGGGTAATGATACAAGGCCACAAATCCCGTGGCATAAAACATTGATTTATGAACTGCACGTTAAAGGTTTTACTGCTTTACATCCACAAATCCCTCCGGAGATGAGAGCAACTTATGCAGGTTTAAGCAGTACGGTTATAATAGATTATTTTCATACACTCGGAATAACAGCCATTGAACTCATGCCGGTACATCAGTTTATACCGGAACGGTTCCTGTCGGAGAAAAATCTGACTAATTACTGGGGATATAATTCTATTGGCTACTTTGCTCCTCATGCAAAGTATTCAAGTTCCGGAGTTGCAGGGCAGCAGGTGGATGAGTTTAAAACTATGGTGAAAACATTACACAGGGAGGGTATAGAAGTTATTCTCGACGTGGTATATAATCATACTGCAGAAGGGAATCATCTGGGGCCGACTCTTTGTTTCAGAGGGATAGATAATTCAAGTTATTATAATCTTTCTCCGCAGAATAAACGCTATTATCTTGATTATACCGGATGTGGTAACTCTCCAAATATGCTTAATCAGCATGTACTTCAATTAATTATGGACAGCCTGAGATACTGGGTAACAGAAATGCATGTAGATGGATTCAGATTCGATCTGGCCTCTACACTGGCCCGGGAACTTCATGATGTAAATAGATTGGGTGTTTTTTTTGATGTGATTCATCAGGACCCTGTAATATCCCAGGTAAAACTGATAGCTGAACCATGGGATCTGGGACCTGGAGGATATCAGGTAGGGAACTTTCCTGTTTTATGGGCTGAGTGGAATGGTAAATATCGCGACACAATACGCCGGTTCTGGAGAGGTGACCCGCAGCAGGTTGGTGATCTGGCTTATCGCCTCTCGGGCAGCAGTGATCTCTATGAAACCAGTGGCCGCAGACCTTATGCAAGCATTAATTTTGTGACATCACATGACGGGTTCACCCTGAATGATCTTGTAAGTTATGATAAAAAACATAATGAAAGTAACAGGGAGGATAATAAAGATGGCTTTGATGATAACCTGAGCTGGAATTGCGGCATCGAAGGGCCAACAAATGATCCACTAATTGTTAATTTGCGGGAGCGCCTGAAACGAAATTTTTTGTCTTCCTTAATTTTGGCACAAGGGGTTCCGATGCTTCTGGCCGGTGATGAATTTGGTCGAACCCAAAATGGAAACAATAATGCATATTGCCAGGATAATGAGACATCATGGATTAACTGGGATATTGATACTAAAGGACAAGAACTTCTTGAGTTTACCCGTTTTATTATCAAGGTGTTCCACAAACATCCGATCCTGCAGAGAAGACGTTTTTTCAGTGGACATAATTCAAACCATTTGGCTATCAAAGATCTTACATGGTTGCATCCTGATGGGCGTGAAATGGCAAAATCAGACTGGAATAATTCTCAGATTCGTTATCTTGGGTTACGCCTTGCTGGTGATGCAATCGATGAAGTAGATGAACATGGGGATAACATAGTTGATGATACACTCCTCATATTGCTTAATGCCCATTATGAACCGGTTACTTTTAAACTGCCACAATGTCCTTCAGACGAACGTTGGGAACTGGTTCTGGATACAAAAAATCCAACTCCATTTTCGGAACTTCTACTTTTTGAATGTGGCTCCAGATATGAGATGGAAACACGGTCTCTGGCTTTATTTAAACTGCCAAGAATTCGTCATACACATATTAAAAAGCTGCCACCAAAAGCGACTTCGGAAAATGAACTGCTATTTGGGAAATCTACACAAATGTGGTTCCCTTCTCCAAAAACCGCAAGAAACAGTGATTCGCAAAACAATCAGAATAAGTGACTTGGACGCTCATTATAGACAGATTATATTATATAAATTTTAAAATCCTCTGATGGGTTAATTCATAACTTATATGTTGGTCTATGGCACACAATTTTTGCCTTGTTAAATCGGATTAAAATTCAGATATATAAATGAATTGAGGAAAAATATTTATGGTTTATGATGAATTCTACAGCGAATTGTCTTTATGGTATAAGAATTACACTTCTGGATTTATGGGAAAAAATACCGAATTGGATAATGCAGTAACGATGAAAGTAGAACATACTCAAAGGGTCTGTTCAGAAATAAGCTTGTTATGTGAAAGTTTGAAGTTGAATGAAACAGATTGCATACTGTCTCGAATTATCGCTTTACTTCATGATATCGGGAGATATGAACAGTATAAAAATTACAGGACTTTTTCTGATCACAAATCGGTTAACCATGCTGAACTGGCGTTATCTGTACTGGATTACCACAAAATAATGAAAGAGTTTCCAGGAGAGGATGCTGATATGATCAGAACAGCCATTCTTTTCCATAATGCCAGACAGATACCATGTTCACTGAATAAACGGGAACAGTTATTTTGCAGATTGATCCGTGATGCTGACAAACTTGATATCTTCCGGATTGCTGTTAATTATTATTTGAATCCGGATTTATTTCCTAAGAATATTACAAAAGAAGCAGATCCTGAGAGTGCAGATATTACTCCTGAAGTCTGTCAGGGGGTTTATGAAGGTGTTTTTGTTGAATACGAAAAGATAAGAACAGTAAACGATTTCAAGCTTATCCAGATAGGATGGGTTTACGATCTGAATTTTTCTGCAAGTTTCAGACTCCTGAAAGAAAGAGATTATTTCTTGCAGATCAAAAACCAATTGCCATTGCTGCC
>DATGNN010000085.1:0-12930 GCA_035306725.1 Chitinispirillaceae bacterium
CGGATGACAAATTTTTTGCCGGAGTTGTCAAAAAAGCTTCTGCAATAAAAACAAATCTTGTCAAACCACTGGATGAATCTTATGGAAAATTCAATGAATACAGCTGCAAAGAAAAACTTAACAATGCAATAACCGGATTTACCGAAACTTTTGATACAAAGACAGAACATTTCCAGGAAGCATCATCACTGGTTCCTCTGCTTAATTCACTCAAAGAACAGAGAGATTTCTGCGGAATGCTTGGACATCTGACACAAAAGATGCATCTGGACTTTTTAATTCCCAAATACAAACCACTAGACAAGATGTCGGTTGAAGAACAGGCTAACCAGATTGAGATTTCACTTAATGACAGAAACTGGCCAAAAGCTGAAGAAGGATTACGGAAGCTTTATGAAGATACCCATTTTCTTAATCCTGAAGAGATTTATCCAATCAAGGCAAAAGTTGTTGGTGATCTTGAGGATTCTCTTTACACAAAAATCGACAGAGTTTCGCGTAGACGTATTGTGAAGTTTCTTGAAGATAACATTGGCGTACTGGAGAATGTTGATTCACTTTATGCTGATTCTGTGTTTCTCCCTGTTTACAATGTAACTTTTGCAACCGGCTCGAGAAATGATCTTCTGAAACGGAAAACAGAACTGATTGATCATCTCGCAAAAATGAAAGAGAATGAATTCCCGGCAAAAGCGATAACGCTTCTTTATAAACAATTTATATCAAATCCGAACAAGGATGGTGTTCTTAAAGCACGCGCCGTTGTTGCCCACGGAAAACACTACAAAGGTGAAGACAAGAAGGTCAAGCTCAGCATTGCTGAATGTGACCCCTTGACTGCAAAATGGATAGTAAAACCGAAACAGTATCGCAGGGTTTTTGCAATACCGGTTACCGCCAGACGGGTAAATAATAAATATGTAGTACGCATGTACATTGATATTCCAACAGATGCCAAATTTCCGGTATTTGACGTAAATATCAAACTCCCCAGGGAGATTGCAGAGAATGCCGGTTCCAAGCAGTGGTATGAATCCATGACATTGAACAAAATACCGCTCAAGAATGAGGGCAGGTTTACCATTACAGCCCCGAGCGCATCAAATGATTACGAATGCCAGATATCTCCGGTTCAGATGAAAAAGGAAAAAGCTAACATTCTTGAGATAACATTTACGCACATTACATTTAAAGTGCATCCTGTCAGTATCATGGTACAAAAACCGATTATAAAGAAAAACTGATCTGTTAACAACTGAGGAGCTTTCATATGAAAAAAACCATTTTAATTGTAAGTATAGCATTAGTTGCGATTGCATCAGCACTGGTCTATTTTTTTGTATTCCGCAAAAATTTGACAGATCAGATTGTACTTCCCTACATTGCACATCAGAAACCACGTATCGATCCGCATATTCCAAGTTCAGTCCCAATTGCGGACAAGCTTGACGAGGTGCTTTTTGATGGCCTTTTTAACATTTCAGCAAACCCCAGCGGCATAGTTTATGAAGATGGCCTGGGGGAATTCATGGGTCTTGATGAAAAGACCGGCATTGTTTCTGTTCGACTTAAACCGCGCAAAAAATGGCATACAAGTTATTCTGTAACAACAGAGAAGAAAAAAATTTCTGTTGAAGAAGCACAGGAGATTCTTTTCACTGCACAGGATCTGAGATTTACACTAAGAAGAATTCAGAAACTGGGCAGCATGTCGCCCGATTATATTCTTGTATCACAGGCTATTCCCGATTTCGATTTCAGTGGTCCTGATGAAAACGGGGAAGTACATTTTCAGTTCAGGGGCGATCGTATCTGGACAGAAAGTGATATAAAGGAAGTACTTTCTTTCAAGGTCCTTCCTTCAGATTCCGATATAGATGCACCTGTATACAGCAATGGAACCGGCCCCTATCTTCATGCAACAGAATATGAAGAAAAGATAATTTATCACAAGCCACCGGATGGCAGTGCATCATTAACGAATGTAGTCCTGAAACCTTATATTGATAACAGTACCTATGCTACTGAACTGAAAAACCGCAATATCAATTCACTTTTAAGTACGCCATTTGGGGCGATTTCTCCCATTCTTGGCGATTCAGCAAAGTATTTCTACAAATCCAGTATCAGCACCAGTTTTTTTGCACTGTTTTACAATGTATCCAGATTATCTCTTGAACAGCGCCATGCATTACGTCAATTGATAGATAATAAGAAGATACAGGACCGTTTTTTCAGGATCGGAACAGAGCAGCAGCGTCATATTGCCAATTATAAGGGAACCGGTAACAACTACGAGGAATATCTCAATAACAGCATATTTCCTACAACATCTTACTACATTGAAGAGGATATTGTAGTACCCGGAGAAATTGAGATCGAACCTGTTGACATATCAGTTCTTCCGGACACTGTACATATTCATACGTGTTTGAATTTTGGTTTTCGTGAAGAGCTTTCGGAACTGGCTGAAATCATGAATGACCCAGCTCTCTTCGGCGGGAAAATAAAGGTCAGTGCAGTACAAAACGAAGATATCCGCAGAGGTAACTACGATGCAGTATTGGTTCCGATCAGTGGTTACAGATCAAATTTTCTTTTTGACCTGTATAACATTTTTCTCCGTGAACCAGATTTCAGTGCTAATAAAATCAATCTGAAAACTGCAATCAACCTGTCGGGTGAACAGGCGATTGATGAACAGTCGTTTGTGGAAGACAAGAACTTCTTCCGCATTGATCTGGGCAGTTCTCCCGAAAAAGAGGATTTCGCTCAACTTCTGGATTATATATATGGTTTTATGTCGACTCATGAAATTGGCGACAAACAGGTTTACGCCCAGTATATTGATCAGCTGGATCAGAAAATTGCTCTTGGCAGCTGGCTCTTCTCTCTTCCGTCACTGGCATATTTCAGTACTCAGTTTGCTGATAACAGTATAGACCTGTACGGAACTGCATCTCAATTGTCTACAATCGAAAAATGGCAGGAAACTGTCAAAAAATAGATAATATACCGATTCGTATGCCTTCATCTGGCATACGAATCGCTTACTGATAATACTCAATATGCTAAAAATTACGAAACCCTTTACATTCCTGTTTCTGTTGTCTGCATCTGTTTCACAAATAAGCGGAGCAGATCGGGCGGATTTTCTGATTCTGTCCAACCCACATGAATTCAGCATTCTGAACCATTTTGAACAGACTGTTGCGGATAAGGATAAAAAACAGTTTTTTATCCCATATGCACCTTTACAAATTATCGACAGGAACGCAACTCTTGGAGACCAGATTACCGAAGCCTTGCGCTTTAATTACAGAGGAAGCACATGGCATATCCAGAAAAATGACAAAGGTAATCTTGTCGGCCCCGCTAAAACTTATCAAAAAACCTTTTCAAACTGCGAAATTATCAACGACACGGCTGGTTTATCAAAACAAATCCGTTTATATGAAAAACACCCTTCATCAGGAAACTCTTTTACAATTAACAGTTCCGGATCTGTAGAGCGGGTTTTTAAATTCAAGGGAAGTTATTATCTTCACAGCCTTGAGGCACAGGGAAAGTATGGCTGGTACAGTGGACCTTCAACTGTTTTTGAGCTAAAGAAAAAAGTACAAAAAGACACACAGGCCCAAAACGACATTGTGTACAGAATTGAATCCCGTTTAAAAACCGTTAATGAAACATACCGCGATTTTTTCAACCACTTCAATGAAATCACGAAACAGCAAAAATCAATTCCGGAATGGAATATCGAGAAAGACAAATCTGTTATCAGGTGTACTCTTGGCGGTTCTGTCGAAATTATCGATCAACTCGAAAAGAGTACTCAGTATGTGGTTCAGGAAATCAAACAGATTCTCTTGGGAAAACCTTTCACAGTGGATTATCACAATGGTGAAATCACGATTCATGCTGATTAAGATGCACCAGAAAAAAAATGTCCGGAATCAAACGAGTTCAAGATATGTTACCGAACTGATGTCCCGGACCAAAAAACAGGAAGGCTGTCCAGAAATCTATTCTGGAAAAAGTGATGCGGAGTTAATATGAGATCAAAACTGACTGAACATATTCTGGGGCTGATTTTTGTAAGCATTATCCTTCTTTCTGTAATTTTCCTTTTCGACTTTGATTCTCTTCAGAGCAGATCCCCGGCTTCTTCAGAAGCACAGATGCTGGGTGGAGTACCAATTACTAATGTAAATGATCCATTTCAGCAGCAGCTTCTTCAAAATGTAATGGATATCTATTATCCTGGCCAGAAAAACAAGAACATAAAGACTGTACGGGAGATATTCCGTATAAGAGAGGATCAGTTCAACCAAAAACTTCAGAGCTCCCATGTTCACGAAAAACTTTCTTTTTCAAAATTGCTTGATCTTGCAGGAATGTATCTTAAATTCCTTGTTATCTATGCGATCGTAATGGTGCTTACCTATTACGGAGTACAAACAATTGCTGTATGGAGGTTTGTATCCAAAAGGCGTTTGTTTGAACACAGGCTTGCACATGAAGCGAATCCGCAGAAGGTTCCTGACAGGAAATTTTCCCGTTTTGCAGGTTCTTTTCTTAAAGTTATTGCGTACATGATTCTTTTTTCTCCTGCCTATGTAATAGCATACTCAATAAGGACTGAATTCAACACAGATTCCTCAATATTCATGATTCTTCTTGGTTTGATATCCAATGGATTGCTTGTAATGTATTCAAATAAATTTTATGCGTTTCTGGTTGCCGAAAGCAGGAAAGGATATGTTGAAGCCGGCCTGGTAAAAAACCTCGAATACAGATACAGCTGTACAACCGACCGGCATGGAAATCAATGCGGTACAACAGACTGGAAATCAATAGTACGCCCTGTAAAGCAGTTCAAAGGCCATATTTTCGACCATATTTTCAGGAATGCTCACTACCAGTATCTCTCTACTATAAAGGAACAGGCATCATTTCTTATTACAGGACTTATAATAATAGAGATGGCTCTTAATATCCATGGATATCTTAATTACGAAATGCTTCGTCAGCTCCTGTATAAAAATTATGATATTGTATTAACTATTGTTCTTGGTATTTTCTATACAGTTAAATTTACAGAAATCATTACCGATTTCATTGTACACCGGGAATCTTTAAAATATGAAAACTGAAAAGCGATCATTTTTACTTTCAATATTTTTGAACAAGGATCACAGATGGGCCATGATCTGGGTCTTTGGTGTTGCCACCCTTGGTATATGGAATATAATGTTTCTCAACAGGCCTGCACTTCTGAGGGTAACAAACGGATTCGTCAACACGATTCTTATATGCCTGCTGGTTGTCATTTTTACCCTGGTACTGAGCTGGGGTCTTACCCTTGGACTTCACTTTTTTCAGTACAGAAAAATCCGGAGCGGTTACATTGTCCTGACATTCATTTTAAATCTTGTTCGATCGGTTCCACAGATAGTCGGAGTCCTTTTAAGTTATGTGATTATAGCTGCATTGATAACCAGAGGATGGATCGGAGGGGTTGGCGTTTTTGTATTAATGGCATTCTGTATGAGTATTTTCATTTTTATGGAGATGGTTGATTTGATGCGTGAACGAATCAGTCATTTTACAAAACTGGACTTTTATAATGCGATGAAAGTGTGCGGCATATCTGAAAAACGGATCATTAATTCCGATATACTCTGGAAAAACAGCCGTATTCATATTTTCAATAAACTTATTTCGGTTTTTGGAAGCGCAGTTTTTCTTCAATGCAGTGTAGATTTCATTATTTCTGTGGGTTTGTCTACAGGAGTCAACACTGTGAGCATGCCTGTAACACTTGGAAGCCTTCTTGCAAAAATAGACAGCAAACAGGACATACTTGCAATTGGAAACGCACTGTTTAATCCGGGTTATTTACCTCAACTTTTCATGCAGCATCTTCAGGGACTTACAGTTGCATTCCTGATAGTATTCTCCCTTTTTTGTATTTACAGTATTTCGAACGGTTATGCTGAAAGGCACCGTCTATGAAAGAGAACAGTTTTTCAATCAGTGTCAGATCTGATAACCGGGCTATAGTCTCCACAGATTTTTTTCCTGTATATCAGAATGAAATCACCTTTCTTTTTGGTGAATCAGGAATCGGCAAGTCGGTTTTGTCCAAATCGGTTTATGGTTTACTTGATCCGGAGGGGCTTGAAATTGTTATTAATAATAAACCTTACGGTTCACACCTCAATAATCACTGGACAAAACAGGTTCGTAAAAACAGTTTTTTTGTATTCCAGGAACCTTCATCCCATCTCAACCCTTTAATGACTATCAGGGATCAGCTTAATGAGGGGAGTCTGGGGGGGCTTGAAGACAGAGAAATACTGTCTTATCTTTGGCAGAGTTCAGGTGATGAATCTGTGCGCAAGATTATTGACATTTTTCCGAAACCCTACCGGCCAAGCGGCGGTGAAAAACAGCGAATACTGCTTGCCATGGCATTCAAGAGGATTAATGCCCTGATAAAGGATAAAAATCCGGATGAAATGTCATTTTTTGTCTTTGACGAACCAACAGGAAGTCTTGATAACAATTACAGAGACCTTTTTATCAATCTTTTGTTTTCCAAATTCAGGGCATGTCCGTTTACAATACAGATAATAACCCATGATTATTCAATTATAAGCGAGATATATCGCAGTCATAAAGATCTTCTCCGTTTTATCCATTTCAAGGAACTGTCGCGTATCAGTGACACACAGGTTAGAGTTGATGATTTTTCACCCAGAGAGTATTTAAGCTGGCTTAATGCTCCCAAAAATCATAAAGTAGACAAATCATTACATGATACAGTCCTTGAAGTAAATCCTCATTTTGAAATATTCGGCAGATCATTATCTGTTTTCAGTGATGAATCATTGTCTGAACCAGCACCACTCATTATTCGCAAAGGCGAAATGGTTTATCTTAAAGCCCCAAGTGGAGTCGGAAAAACCACTCTTGCCAAAATCATAATGGGTTTATACAAGGCAGATAAATTCAGAATGTCTCTATGTGGTTTAAAAGTCTCGCAAAAAAGTTCCCCTTCAGTCTGGCAGAACAAAATCTGGGGAAAAAGAGCCGGTATGGTTTTCCAGCATGCTGATGAAGCTCTTAATCTGGAATCAACCGTTAAAGAAACTTTCAAAGGTCTTCCTTTAAAAATTCGTATCAACACCGAGACCTTGCAGAACAAACTTATGGAACTGTTTGATCCGCCTGTTACAAAACAATTTATAAATAAGAAAGTAAAATATTTAAGTGGCGGACAAAAGCAGCGTCTTAACCTTTTACGCACCCTGATTTTGACTCCAGACCTTATTATACTCGATGAACCACTGAACGGACTTGATTTCAACAGTGTAAGAAAAGTATTGTCACTCCTTGATGAAAAGCGGGCACTTGGAAGCGCCCTGTTGATGATAAGCCACAATGAAGAAATTTTTGAAAACTTTATTGACAAGAAACATGTTTATCACTTGAACACTACAACGTAAGGCGTCCTTCCAGCTTGTCAATTTTGATTCAGATAAATTAGCCGCAAGGAAAAGGGTTATCTTTTGATTTTTGTTTTCAGAACAAACTTCTACCCCACCCTGTGCTTATAGCATCCCGTAACCAGTTAACATCAAATGTATTTTTCATGGTTTACCTTCCTATGCAGTTTTATCACAAAAAATTTTCTCACTTACCTGTTATGATAACCTTTTTTTCCTGTAATCAGGCTTGATTAAATGGACCGGTAAAGGTTTAAATTTTTGCAATCTGATACATATCCTGTATCTGGAGCAAAAACAGGCAGGTGTTTAAGGACTTTCAGAGAATCCTTACTGTTTTACCTGATTTACTGCATTTCAGGATACCATGTCGCAGTTTTATTTAATAAAACAACGAAGTTGGTCTGATTTCTGCTTTTATTTAACTGATTGCATACCTGGCAGTATCATGATCTCCTTTTTGCCTTATATTTTTTGATAAGCTTTATCTTTACGAGTCATAATGCTAACACAGAAGAAAAGTTACAGTTTTGACAAAACTTATACGGATTCTCCGTTAAAAAAGCAGGCTGTTCGCGGTGGCAGTGTTACATTATTCAATCGCTTTTGTGATTATGGTGTTCAGATTATATGTACTGCAATTATTGCACGAATACTTACTCCATCCGATTTTGGTCTGGTAGCGATTTCAACAGCAATAACTGGTTTCTTTTTTATTTTCAGGAATCTTGGTCTCAGTGATGCAACCATACAGCGTAAATCCATAACACATGCCCAGGTCAGTACCCTGTTCTGGATAAATGTTGCAGCCAGTCTCATTTTTACGATTTTTCTAATTGCTCTTTCCCCGATTATTTCCTGGTTTTTTAAAGACCCGCGTCTGATAAATATTGTCGTAATCTCCTCATTTTCTTTTATTGCTGCCGGTTTTTCGACTCAGCATCAGGCGTTACTCAAACGGGACCTGCGCTTTATGGCAATTGCGATTAATGATTTTATCAGCATAATTATCAGTTTTTCCGTATCACTGATAATGGCAATAAAAGGTTTTGGGTATTGGGCACTTGTAATCAGGCCACTTGTGCTCTCATTTTCATTATGTGCAGGATACTGGCTTTTATGCCCCTGGACCCCCTCGAAACCTTTAAGGAGAACCGGCATCAGACCTATGCTTAAATTCGGTGTAAATATTATAGCTTATTATGTTGTGGATTATTTTTCAAAAAACCTTGACAAAACCTTAATCGGCTGGAAATATGGAACAACACAACTGGGATATTATTCCAAGGCATTTCAGCTTTTCTGGGCGCCTGTTAACCAGCTTACAGTTCCTCTTTCCGGTGTTGCAGTATCCACTCTGAGCAAACTTCAGAATGAGCCTTCAAGATACCATTCATATTACCTCAAAGCGATACAGTTTATTGCTTTTTGCGGCTTTCCTCTCAGCATATTTTTAACTGTCAACAGCACCAGTCTGATTTTGATTCTTTTGGGCAATCAGTGGATACAGGCTGCCGGGATTTTTTCAATTCTGGGATTTTCTGCAGGAATTCAATTAATAGTTTCTACCCGTGCCTGGCTTTTTGTCTCTCTTGGCCGAACCGACCGATGGTTTTATACTGGCATTGTTAGTGCGATTGTAATGGTATTTTTTATAATTGCAGGATTAAGGTTTGGTACTACCGGTGTAGCAATTGCATACAGTGCATTTGTTTATTTAAGTCTTGTTCCAAGCTTGTGGTATGCAGGCGAACCAATCGGCATTTCATTTGCAGATATATTTAAAGTGCTATGGAAGCCTTTTGTATCATCTTTACTTGCAGGAATAATAAACCTGATTGTAATGGAACGATACTTTTATAATATTACACCTGTAATTAAAATTTTGATCTCTTTGCTGTTTTTCCTTTGTTTTTACTGCGGTTTAATGGTTCTGTTTCATGGAAGCATGAAACCATTTACCGATTTTTTCAGGCTACTGAAATTAATATTTCCTGGAATCAGAAATAACAAGGCTGAAATTTAGGGTTTTTATTTTTCTGTCATTACTTTAGATTTTAAATAAATCTGTCCCGATTGTTTAAACATTGTTGGTTAACTGTTCAAAACGATTATGATATTTTCTGATTTTGATGAAATTCAGACCACACTTGAGAACCGTACTATTTTAAGGTTTTCTCATGCTTCATCTCTTGAGGCTGGTACAGAGATTCATATAAAAAACCTTAACCGTATTCTTCTGGAACGCAACAATATTACAATTATCAACCTGTACATGCCCGAAGAAAACAGTGTACAGATAAAAATTACAGAAACAGGAAAGGGCAAAATTATTCATATACCTCTTGAATATAAAAAACCACACAGGGGTATTTTTTATAAATTGTATAATCTATTTTGCAAACTGGTTTTTATGCCCCTTTACATGAGTTCATTCAGGGAAGTTGTCAACATGAAGCAAGTGGCGTATGATCTGATTGAAAAATACAAACCGGATCTTGTTGTTAACCATTTTATAGGCGGGCGTGACAGTCTGATACTTATGCAAATCGCAGCTTCATTAAACATACCTGTTCTTGTTGTAAATCATTTTCATAACAGCTGGTTCAATAAAATTCCCATACGACATCAGACATCATTCGCCAATGCAGTCGGGAGTTTATCATATATAGATGTTCCCAACTATCTGAGGGGGAAATATATCAATCTGTCAAACGGTATTGATACAGACTTTTTCGATCCTTCACAGGAGCAACTATTGCTGAAGTATGAATTCAAAGTACCCGTGCTTTTACTTCCTGCAAGAATTGTAAGAAACAAAGGCCATCTTGACCTGCTGGAAATTGCACTCGAACTGAAAAAGAGTGGTCTTGACACTTCGGTTATTTTTGCAGGAAGGTTTTATTCACTTAAATATAAAAATCAACTTGAAAAATTTATAGACTCTAACGATATGGGAAGTTATGTTTTTTTTTGTGGCATGGTGACTCCAAAAGTTTTACGCCAGTTATATGCAAACGCATCATTAGTCGTATTTCCCACGTATCATGATGAAGGAATTCCGAGAGTTGTTCTTGAAGCGCAGGCGATGGAATGTCCTGTAGTCTGTTACGGGTCGGGAGGCACACCCCAGGCTCTTCTTGACAACGAGACTGGATTCTGTGTAGAAACAGGCAACAAAGCTGCTTTAAAAGAAAAAACAGTTATTCTGCTTCGAAACGAAAATTTCAGATTTTACATGGGCAAAAAGGGAAGGGATTTTGTTGAACAAAATTTCAGTCTCCCTGCACTTGCCCAAAAGCATGAATTTGCCTATGCTTCACTTATTGAAAGGAGCCAACGTAACTGATCACTTCGTTCCGGGCTTATTGTGTCAGCATACATGCATATAATCTTGCAGCAGATACTACCTGTTCAAAGTTTACCGATTCATCCCGGGTATGTGCTTTTGCCAGTGTACCGGGACCAAGAATAAGAGGATTACATCCGGTGTCTTTAAGCAGATTAGCATCAGAATGACTTTTAAAAGCGATTGGTTTCCATTGCATATTCTGTTCGATAAAAACTTTTTGAAGTTTTTCTGCAACGGGATCATCTGTACCAATTTCATAACCGTCAGCAAGAGTCGGGAATTCAATTTCATATCCGACCAGACAGCTTTGTTCCAGTTCCCTTTTAATAAAGGCATGTATCTTTTGTGCATTTTCTTTTGCAGATATTCCGGGAGGAATATGTAAATCTACGTTTGTAGCACAGCGATCCGGTACAGCAAAACCGGATTCGGAACTGTGCAGATCGCGAATATTTAATACCATATCAGTGCTTCGCTTCTCTACCAGTTCTTCAAGCCGAAGCAGCAGACGCAGCATTGCCCGAACAGCATTGGAATCATAACCTGACATGGCAGCATGCTGGCGATAACCAGATATTACAATTGATATTTCTATATACCCGTAATGATTAAGACAGGGTCTCAAATTTGTTGGTTCACCAACCAATGCCCACTCAAACTGTTTTTCCTTAAGCAATGCCTGTGCACCATCTCCAGTTTCTTCTTCACCAACAACAAGTGCAAGCATGATATCATCTATGGAATATCCTGCTTCGTGTGTGGCAATAAACGATTCAATCATTGCAGCACAACCGCTTTTCATATCACTTGTGCCCAGGCCATAACATAACTCTTCCTGCTGTGAAAAACGACTTGTTTCTATGTCAAAAGCAGGAACAGTATCTATATGACCCAGAAACAAGCCTGAAAATGAATCGTTTCCGGTAGAAACCAGCAGATTGTACCGTAAGCTGTCAACAGGCTGCCTTATAATAGAAAAACCGGATTTTTTCAGATATTCTGTTAAATATTCACTCAGAGACTCTTCTTTACCGGATGGACTATATATATCAACTATGTCACGAAAAAGTGAAAAAAGTCGGCTGCGATTTATTGTTATCTCTTTTTTTGCCATTACTCCTCTTTTTCCAGATTAAGTGTCATATAAACATGGCTTGTTGGTTTTTCGAATCCGATTTTTCGAAAGAACCTGATGGCAGGTTCATTGTCTGCCTGTGTATCCACAATCAGGATTCGCACACCTTCTTTTTTCATATTTGTCCGAAACTGCTCAAAGAGCATATTCCCGATGCCCTGACGCGCAAAAAATGAATCTACACCAAGCCATAACAAATGACCATAACTCCAGGCAGAATGTGTCTTTTTAATTACTGTACCCATTGCGAAACCTACTACCTTTTCATCATCAAGAGCCACCAGAAGGTGTTCCGGCTCACTGTTAAACAACCCGGTTACCTCATATTCATCCCAGGTACGATAAAGATTTGTCACTTCCTGAGGAGTAAAAACTTTTTCTCCCAGATGAAATATGGCTGCAAGATCATCAATGGTAGCAGCTCTTATTTCGAAACCGTTCTGCTCACTCATATTTCCTCCACCAATTTAATGCTTAATAATATAATATGATAGCAAATTTTGAAGAACAGGAGAAATTGAAACAGAAACCTGGTTTTCCTGACAGTAATGAATTAAAAACAAACTATTTATGGCAAATCCGGAATATTTTAAATATACCGAATATTTTAAATATCACTTTTGTTCATTTTTTTTCAAAGCCATTATCAATTCAGCCTATAATTTGACGATCACCAGTGAATCGCGCATAACCATGAATTTTCCATTAATGGAGCAGTTCAGGCCGTCATATTTTGCTTGAATCAAATGCCTGTAAACCCGATTTTGAACATTTTTGCCCGGGAACGAATCTCTGGACACCTGTTCAATTGATTTATTTTGAACAGGAGCCAGTTAACTTAAATATTTATTTTGACTTTTTCTACGAGTTTTTCGTATTTTATGGACTTGCCATCTTGATTTTTTTCTGGCAGACTACCATATTTGCAC
>DATGNN010000086.1:0-7709 GCA_035306725.1 Chitinispirillaceae bacterium
CGCCAAGACAGGTATTAAGCACATATATATATATCATTATGCGCCACACGTCGACTCTATAATTACAATTATTTGTTTCTACCGGTGCAGAATTTCAAAAGCTGTGGATTCCGAGAAAAAACATTCAATTTAATTCACTACATATTTACTTAATACTGCATTAATGTAATGCAGTATTAATTCTTTACGGTCATCTCCACACAGACTGCCGAATAAATATAACGAGTGCACCAGATATGGGCAATTATCTATCCTGCAGATTCCGTTTTTATCATAGCCAGAAGGTTTTCTGCTTTTTGATGATAATCCGTTGCAGAAGAATCACTTATTATTTCCTGACAAAGCTGACGCACCCTTGAAGTATCTGATTTACTTAAAAGAGCAATTTTCCATCTGATTGCACTGTGCCTGTATGATATCCGTTCATCATTCAGAGCTTTTTCCAGATATTTAACAGCAGTTGAATTGTCTCCTTTTGCTTCATAGCATGAAGCTAATCCCTCAAAAGCCTGAGCACCGACGAAACCGGAAAATTTCTTTGTTGAGACCGCACTCTCATACCAGGTTATCGCTTCATCATATCTTCCCTGTTCAAAAAGTATGTTGGCAAGCATATATGAACTGAGCACAGATTGGGAGGTCGACCCATAATTGGTAACAACTATTTTGAACTGCTCTATCGCTTTATCATACTGTTTATCAGTATATGCAAGCATTGCATCACCAAAAACTTCCTGAGCTTTATGCTGACTTGAAGAACGCATATTACTGTAAACGATGGAAAATACGATCAAAAATAACAAAACAACAACCGAACTTATAATCATATTGCTGTTTTTTGCGATATATTCCCTGGCCTTTACTATTCCATCTACCAGTGGATCTCCCTTTAATTCCTGTTTCTTTTTGTTATACTTTATATTCAAATCGGCCTCCCTTTATTTTAGACACAAAAATTTGCATCATTATGTGAACAGAACTTAATATCAGATAGAATACGATCTGGAACGTTTCTACATTTTGAAGAGTATACAAAAATGGATCACAAAACGTCTGAAAGTCAAGAGGAAGCCGCTTTTTGAGGCTTTATTTAGCAAAACTTTTCCATTTTTCACGTGCGTACATGTATTTTGAGAACTATGAATTTATCTCAAAACAGAACTTCTGATTTGAAACAACAGATCAAGCAGCTTAAATCCCAAAATGACCTGTTAAAAAAACAGTTGATGAGCAGCTCATTAATTCATGAGCTCACAAAAGTTCTTCATTCATGCACCGATCTGGAAAGCATAATTAAAACTATTCTACTGGCTATTCAGGAAATTATCGAGTTTGACCGTGTTATTCTGTTTAAAATTGATCAGAAAAACTTCAGACTGAAACCTGATGCATTTGTCGGGTTCGCAGCAATGGATATCAGTCATCTTTCAATTCCTTTAGGGTTTGAAGGCGGTGAAATCACCGATGCCCTTTTTCTGAATCGACATATTCTGGTTGAAGAACCGGACAAAGATGATCTCTTTTCAAAAGAACTTTCTTCACCATCCTACCTCGTTATTCCCCTTATAAATAAAGTCAACAGAAAATGCTGGGAGGTTAAAAACTGTTCTTTGGCAACCTGTCCCGCACATGAAAGTTTCAATCCATATTGCTGGAGTATTCCCGGAAGTTCCCAAATGAATACTTCTTTAAATGAAAACGATCACAGATCTTCATGTATCTCATGTCAGAGTTTTAAAGTTGAAGGTGTAGTCTGGATGGATAGATACCAGAGACAAGAACCGATCACCAGTGACGACATAACGGTTCTTACTGCTGTTATCAATCTCGCCGGAATTATTATCGAAAACTTCAGAATTTTCAAAACCCTTGATGAAACCAATGTGATGCTGCAACAGGCAAACAAACAGCTTAAAATCGTAAATTCAGATCTTGAAATCGCACAAACCAAAATCAATAATGATCTTGATCATGCCCAGTCCATTCAACAAGGCCTTCTGCCACAGGATCTCAATAAAATATCAAAATTCAATATAGGCGCCCGCTATCTTTCAGCAGATGCTGTGGGTGGTGATTATTACGATGTGTTTCAGATATCCCCTGATATTTTTGGCATTGTTGTTGCCGATGTTTCCGGACACGGTATTGCATCCGCACTAATTATGTCAATGGCAAAAATCCTTCTTAAAACGTATGCAAATAACTATTCTCCCGCCAAAACACTCGAGCAGATTAATAAAACCTTCCTTTCAGAAATTAAAACCGGTAACTTTGTAACGGTTTTTTATGCACTTCTATATACAAAAACGCATCAGTTTCGATACACTTCTGCAGGTCATTGCCCTGTTATAATCTTTGAACGTCACACTGGTAAATACAGATTACTAAAAGCAGATGGACTTTTTTTAGGAGTTTTTCAAGATTTGATGCTCAATGAATCTGTTCTTGAGTATGAACCAGATAAAACCAGGTTAGTACTGTATACAGATGGCCTGACTGAATCAAAAAATGAAAATGATGAGCTCTACGGAGTTGAACGACTTGTAAAAATGATTTCAGAATCAGCTTCTGTAAATCCTTCCGACGCTGTTGAACTGATTTTATCTGATCAAAACAAGTTCTGTAACAACTGTGAACCCGCTGATGATATCACGCTGCTTATTATTGATTTGTAAACACTTTCAGAAGCTGTATCGAACCGAAACATTTACTACATCAAATACATCAAGTGTATTATACTCATAAGAACCATCCACAGCAATATTTTTAATATTAAAACCGATTCCGCCAGTAATTTTCCATGGAGTATTTTCCGATTCCATAATCTCTTTTTGCATACCTGCCCTGATTACCAATACTTTAAACAACTCCTGCTCTATTCCT
Source organism: Chitinispirillaceae bacterium (assembly GCA_035306725.1). GTDB lineage: Bacteria > Fibrobacterota > Chitinivibrionia > Chitinivibrionales > Chitinispirillaceae > JAAYEB01. Next base: position 2,884 of record DATGNN010000086.1, read on the forward strand.
CCGGCCATTTTGAATACCTGATCCTTATAAAGCGGAATCTGCCCTTCAGCAACCAGAACAGTTGAATACCCTGCATAAAAAGCTCCACCCATATTTAATGTCGCAGCATTGTTTTCAAAATAGCTGTATCCTGTTGATACGTTTTTCCATCTGTTAATTACAGGTATATCTCTTAATAACAGGCCATACCTGATATTCTCAGATAATTCCCAGAGAAGTCCAATGTCAATACCGGCGCCAAACGAACTTCCACTCACAGAACCGGTATCAGAACCATTAACCCTGCACGTTGCAATTTTAAAGTTAGCTCCCAGAGAAAAAGGCCTTATAAATGACGGCAGTTTATTGAACTTATAAGAAACAGCAGAAACAAAGTACATCTCCGTTAATATGTTTTGCTTATCTGCACTGTACAGAAATAAATGACCGAAACCCATATCACGCATAGCTTTATTGACATAAGAAGCTGCAATGTTATTGATTCCAAACCTGTACTGGTATCCAACAGACGCTTCCTGACCATAGATCCACGACATACCGGCAGGATTATACAACACTCCATATGCATCATCTGATATTGCAATATATGCATTTGCCAAAGCAGCCGGTCTTGCAAACAATGGTATGTGATCTGCAGAAGCAGCTATACCGGAGAGCGGTTCCGACGAATATCTTGCTTGCAATTTATGCGCATTACTCTTTTCAACACCATAATTTATTATACCTGTCAACAAACCAGCTCCTATGAAACCTGCAGACGTTAAAAGAAACTGCTTTTCATTATGCACCTGTGGTCCATAATACGCTTCGAATTTCGATTTTTCTGTCCGGCTGCCATGTAGATATGCAACAGCTTCTCTTATAATATCATCCAGTTTATCTCCTTTAAGACTCACCTCCTCTATGGTACGCCTTCTGATAACATCAATCAATGTCATCTTAATGCCACAAACATTTTTATCGATTTCAATATATCCATAAAGCATTCTTTCCATCCCGGCAATTTTACCGACACCGAGAACCGTTCTGGGATCCTTTATGCTTTCCGGCATTCTGTTGCCGATTTTATTCATTATCTCATTTAATCTCTCCTGATTGTATATCTCATACAGCCCTGTCTGGTTTAAATATTCCCCTGCCAATTCAGATATTTCACAACTATTGTCCCCTGCTTCACCATAAGTATGTAAATCAAGTATTCCTATGCGTATTCTGCTTTCATAACTTTTTTCTTTTCCCGTAAGCGGTACATTGAATATTGCGATTGCTATTACGCTTATCAATAAAACCTTCACAAAATCCTCCACTTTATTTTTTTCTCACTATCAGTCTTTTCAACTATTACTTCATCAAAACAATCTGTTTCATCATTTGTCTCTGTTTTCCATTTGTATCTTTAGCAGTCAGTACAATAAAATATCGTCCGTTTCTGCACATCTTTTTTCCTTGAGGCAAAACTATAACATTTCCCGGCTTTATAAGAGTATTTTCTCTGCTGTTTGTTCTGCCATCCCACCAGACTGCATAAGGTACTGTTTCTGCATTCTGGATGCTCAGCGACCAGACAATATCACCTGTAATGTTATATATGCGCAATAGAATTTCGTGAAGTCTCGGACTGGAAGACTCAATCTGAAATTCAATACAGGTTCCATAGTTTGTATTTTCTGGTTGTTTTGGCCTTACAAAAGGAGAAAAAGGATTTGGCGATACTTTTAAAAAGGAACTATTCACCTGCTCAGAAACAATCGCATATCTTGAAAAATGAGTTAATCCCGCATGTATTGTTTTACCGTCATCCGATATAACTGAGTTTTTTTGTATATCCCACTTCAGGCTGTCTTCATCCCAGCATGCGATATACATCTTTCTTCCTCCACTACGTGCACTTCTCTGTAAATGTTCCGGAATATTCATATAAAGACGTACGCTGTCACTTCCTGAACTGAACCTGATACCATTCATTTCTTCAATATCAACTACAACCGAATCAATTACTTTGAAATTACCAATTCCCTGCCTTACTCTGTTTTTCATTGATTCAGTTGAAATACTCAGTATTCCATATTCATTGTTCTTTACAGAATGAACAGGAAAAGTTATACTGCACTCACGACCATTTGACACTGTCTGCTCTTTCATGCTGTAACGAATCATATATTGAACAATCAAACCTTTTCCATCATTATTGTACTCTCCGATTATATTTTCATTTTGTGCAAATATCCTTACATTTCCTGCGAAATTTTCATCAGGATAAAATATGCCTTGTGAACATATTTCTCCGGCTGATGGCGGCTTGACAGACCATTTCGGAAAAATCGATATTCTGTTTCCGTTCATGTCTTCGCCCTCGGCCATAAATTCCGCCTTTTCTGATGATGAAGCAATCAGCGGATTGGGGCTTCCCGCGTCAATTCTCTTTACATATATATGTTTTAATTCTGAACCTGAAACTTTAAACGGAACAGAGACACTATTGAGATTTCCTTTTATCCTTATTTTTGATGTATCAATTGCTGCCGTAAGTATCACGGGTTCTGTTGTACGGTTTTTACCTGTTTTCACAACAATGTCAAGCCCCTTTTCTTCTGCAAGCCTGCATCCCTGTGCATTTGCCATTTTCCAGATGATATCCTCTCCTTTTATGGTTGAATCCATGATAAAAGAAGAACTGTAATATCCCCTGAACGAAAATTTTGCCTGATATGATGAAGGTAATGTCAGTGTATCATTTGAAACCGGCTGTATTTCGATATGTGTAAGCATGCTTCTGTCGGGAGCAATGTATGTTTTGTAAACTTCTTTTTCATGACCATATACATCTGATCCCATGTATACCTTGAAATAATAGTGCATTAAACTACCATCTTTGGGTGGAGTGATACTGAAAAGATACTCTTTTTTGCTTTCTTTGATTTTTGCAGACCTGTATGTTACGCCGTCACTGTTTTTATAGTAAATTTCCGCAGAATCACATTCAGAACCGGATCGTAATACAATTTTTACATCACCGTTTTGGGGAACAAGCGTATCCTTGCGATTATGTACTACAGGCAGTGATATGACTTCCCTATGAACAGTTTCCGAATCTTCTATTGTAAAAATGTGTTCCGCAAGGTCTACAATTGAATCAGTTTCTGCATCTACAGATACCAGGTACCTTCCACTTCCTGCATTCCTGAGAGTATCACCAATCGGAACTTCTTTTACAAATGGCTCCCTTATCTTTATGAAAGCTTTTAATTTTTCGTTGTTATCCAGAAAGGCGACTATTGATTTATCACCTGGTTTTATGAAAACTGAAATACTTTCACGATCTGGTCTTCCCTCATCCACTTTAACAGTATCAAATTCCAGACTGTCCAGGACATATCCATCTTTACCCGCCCTTAAAACAAATACTCCGTCAGGAACACCGTTTATTTCAAAGTAACCATTGAGAGCAGATAATCCGGAAGCAACTGTCTGGTTGTCCGGTATTTTAAGCAGAGTAACCTTAGTGTTACCTGCAGGCGATCCGCTTTCCTTATTGACAACCGTTCCTCCGATCATCGCCATCATGTGCAAGGTGTCAATGAAACTGATATTGGTTTTAGATTTTGTTGATAATGTGCATGGTCTAGAATTGTTAACAAATCCTTGAGCATGGCTGACTGCCAGGAATTTTTCATCTCCCGGGAGACTTATTTTATAATCTCCGTAAACGGCATCTGTATTTACTGTGAACGTATCATTTGTGCTTATATTTATAAACTCAACATTTGCATTTGTAATTGGAGCGTATACGAATTTCTCTCCAGACCAGGATTTCCCGTAAACACTGCCTTTGACCAATGAGGCTCCTGGTGTCATGGTTATATTATGCTGCATTGATGTTATTATATCTATCGTACTTGTGTAAAAGCTGAAGCCTGCTTTCTGGGCTTTCAGTGTATAGTTTCCCGATGCAAGAGAAAATGAAAACATTCCACTCTGTGGGGTTGACGCTATTTCATCAACCAGTATTTCACCTTTGAATAGTTTAACACTTGCACCCAATATACCCTGTCCATCAGGATTCTTTACAGTTCCGGATAATGTAAACGGGTTATTTTCAAGCTTAACAGTGCCATAGTTGTAGTTTTGGCCGGATATCAGTTTGATTTTCGGTGATGAAAAAGTTTTATAACCGTTAATAGAAATATTTAACAGCCAATCAGCTTCCGAACAATTCAATACAAAATTTCCCGATCCATCTGTTTTCGTATGTACAGAATCGTTCTGATCCGAGTTTCCAGTGACATTTGCCCTGTTTATTCCTTTTCCGGATTGATCTACGACCTTGCCGTAAATGGATGCTCTGGGTCTTTGAAGATAGAAAGTAATTTCATTTGTCCTGTCCTTCTGGACTATTACAGTACGCGACTGTTCTTCAAACCCGTCTATAACAGGAGTTATTCGATAAGTTCCAACCGGACGTTCTCTGGATAGATTACCGGATGTGTCGGTATAGAAAAACAGCGGATTTTCCATGGAACCATCCAGTACCTGAACTTTTATTTCTGCCAGACCTACCTTTACAGTATCAAATGTTGAATCGTTTATTGAAACGATCTCCCGTGTATGTACTTTAATTTTTCCTGAAGGTACTTCATAATGAAATCCTGCAGTATTCCCTGCTGTACCGGCACCTTTTTTATCAACTGCAACAACACGCCAGGTATATTTATTGGTTGTTAAAATCGAACGGGCATTAACATCCAGACTCATAATTTCAGAATTATCAGTTGCCATCACCTCTGTCTGCCATACTATAATCCGGGCACCTATTCCTTCATATTCCG
>DATGNN010000087.1:0-14325 GCA_035306725.1 Chitinispirillaceae bacterium
ACCTCTTGAAAACCATTACCAAGAAAATTGTGAACATTCATAGCACATCCAATAATTTTGTGAGTTAAAGGATCTTCAATATTCATCTTTAACCATTTTTCCTGGGTTGCGCTATCAATATTTAATAAAATTATAGTTGTAATTAATATAATTATCGAATCGTAAAATGTCATGATAAGAACAGGCAGTAAGAAATCTCAATATCCTGAGTATCCTTTAATCCTGACCATCCTGATCAAGACAAGTGTTCAAAGATTAAAATATCATAATACGCAACGAAAGAGATTTATTATCCTGATATATCCTGATATATTTTCCCGGAATACATAATTATAATTCAACAATTGTTATTAAACTGGCTATCTCCTATTTTTATTATTACAAATTATATTATAATGTATTATTATTGTGTATTTATGCGTTTAAACCAAACCAGGAAAAATATCGTGATTAAAAAAAGTTTATTATACCTAATCTTCCTATTCAGTTTACTTTTTGCACAAGTAACAGTTTCAATCAACTCCGGTGATCCGGTCTATCCGTTTCCGCAATTTCTTCCGTATGAAAATCAATCGGGTACTTTGAACAATCTTGCTACCCATCCCGGTGAGGGGGTTACCCATGCTGAAATGGAACAAATTATCAGGGATGCCTATCAAATTATGATGAATCGGGCTGTTAAACCAGGAGGCGGAGTTGAAGGAATCGACTACATCTACTTTCAATCTAACCCTTCCTGCTCCGAAGGTGATGGATATGCACTTCTTGCGGCAGCGGCAATGGCAGATAAAGAAACCTTTGACGGCCTATGGTTATGGATACATGATAATCGGATGAATAACGTAAAAAAGTATGCTGATTGCCAGGAAACCAGTCCAGGCTATGCATACAGCCGTCTCCCGGGTTGGACTGAATCGGGAGCAAATTCAGCCGCAGATGGAGATTTCGATATCGGTCTGGCTCTGCTTGTGGCATACCTGCAATGGGGAGAGTTCATGGGTATCACAGATGCCTGCGGTGAGCCAATCTCTTATAAATATGAAGCTATCGAATTCCTTAAAGCGTTAACGGACACAATACCCTACAATGTAAATAATAATTATGTAGTAGGCGATATCGGCCTTGACGGGTATTTTAAAGGTGGTGATTCGTGGACAGAGTTAACCGGGTGGGCAAGCGATATGGCAACCAGCGGCCTTTCCATTTTACCCGAGCATAAAGGCCCCTCAAGACAGCATATCGATTATACGGCTCCCAGCTATTTTAAAGCTTTCGCCGATTTTCTGGCACAAGAAGATTCATCGAAGTACGCCTGGAACATCTATCAATTCCGACGTGCTGAAGCCTCCTCCGATTGGCTGATGGGGCAAATCCTTCATAACGAGAAAATGATTCCTTTTGCCGGATGGGTGGATCTTGATGAAAATAATAATGCAACGTTTACTACATTCTCTGATGGTGAAGACTTTCGTCTGGCCTGGCGTACCATTCTTAATCCCATGTGGTATGGTGACCCCAATTATACATGGAATCCAGAGACTCACCAGGTACAGCAGGGAGAACCAAACAGCTTTGAAAGCGATGTAGGAAAACGCTATGCACGGTTTCTTTGGGACAGCCGTCAAGAACCCTGGAATTACTCCTGTGTTGCAAATGTCAGCGACACAATTTCTACATTCTGGGGTCCTGATATTCTAAAATATTACTACACGCCTGAAGGCGAACCTCTGGGGACATTTGCTCTAAACTGGGTACCCGGCACCGGATCTCCTTCAGCAGTGGTTGCGCAGGATTTTGACCTGATGGCTCAATTATACCGCAACCTCGAAATAAAATGGGATGGAACAGAAGGCGGTAGATATATCACCAGCGTACCGCATTATTTCCATGGGTGGTTTCGCCTTCTGGGGATGCTGGTGCTAACGGGTAACTACCAGCGTCCAGACAAAATACAGCCGACCGCAAACATGAAGGTGTATCTGGACATCGACAGAACGTTTGCGTTCGAACGGGATACTATCACCTACACCATCGATTACCGCAATTACGGTTCGCTCGATGCACAAGATGTCACGATCAAAGACACCCTGCATCCGGATTTCGTGTACATCTCATCTACCGGTGGCGGTGTACACGATGCGGCATCAAACGTAATCACCTGGAATATCGGAACCGTTCCCGGTTTTAAGACAGCTACCGGAGTCGAACCCACCACCGGACAGGTTAGTATCAAAGTACTCATTGGCTCGGCAACCGAGAATCAATACCGAAACAGTGCATCAATAACATGCTCCAATGGCACCGGATGGACATCAAACGAGTACCCTAACAATATCAGTACGATAATGGAACGAAATCACCTGGACATTGCAAAACGTGCACTGGTAATCGATAAAAGTGCCTCCAATACACATGTCAATCCTGGAAAAGAAATTGAATTTACCATCGACTTTGAGAACACATCAGAGGCTGGATGGATTAATGGTGGACGTAAGGGAGTGCATTTTTCTTTTGCTCGAGATTCTCAAGACGGCCCCGATGATGCCCAGGCAAAGATGCAGGTCAAGCTCTTTCATGATGCTGATGAGGCATATATAGATTATGGTAATTATCGTGTTTCCTATTTTTTGTTCGATGCCGGTCTTAACTGTTATTCCGGAACTGAAAACTGTACAAACGGGTGGGTTGTCAGGCGTGGAGTCTATGAAGGTGTAGACGAAAACTTTGTCACCATTCTTCATGAAAACATCACTCCCGGTGAAGACGAAAATGGCAAATGGAACCAACGTATCATACTTCAGTTTTCCGATCCGACAAACCCTGATCGAACCATTAATCTCACAACAACCAACTATCATGTCACCTGGTATCGCGGTATCGAAGGTATGATCCATCGAGGAGGAACTTCACCACTTCGTATGATATGGTACGTAAGTAACACTATGTACACACCCAATATCTGGAGTGATGACTGGTCTTGGGATCCGAATGCTATGGACAAAGAAGATGGAAAATACTTTCCCATCACAAACGACTGGACCGACCCGGACAATCCGGATATTCCGGTCACCACCTGGAACCCAAAAGAATGTCAAACCGCTTCACATACCGTCGACAATATCCTGGTAGAAGAATGGGATGGTTATACCTGGCGACGGGTCGCGGGTAATGGTCCGCTTCCAGGAAGAGATGCAATTAATGTAGTTATCAAAGATACAATTCCTCCAGGATTCACTTTCAACCGTTTTGAAGGAGAACCGCCTTTGGGAATTGAACCCACAATCTCCGATAACATTATCACCTGGACAATTCCAAAACTTCAGATCCAAAAAAAAGGAACTATTCGCTACATCGCAACAGCATCCGGCGCATGCCCGATGCAGGATAAAACCATAATGACAAGAGCGTGGATCAGCGCAGATAAAGAATCTCCTTTTTCCGACAGTGTAGCAGTTACTGTTACTTGCGATTCAGTTGAAGCTCCCCTCCCACCTCCAACCACCATGTACAAATACGCAAACAAAGATATTTACAGAAAAGGTGATACAATTGATTACACAATAGCTTATAAACAGACTCATGGTTCAGTTTTCACCGATGCTTCAGATAGAGGCGACTGGACCGATTTTCTGGGCAACGGTAAACTGGGTATCAGCTCTGATGGCACAATTAACTATGATATACGAAATGCAGGTATGGTTCACAAATACTCCTACGGAGTAAATGGAACAATCGGCGGAACCATAACGCCTGCCACCTATACAGAATTTTCTATTGTTGTGCGGCAAAGCGGTTCCGATTATGTGGAAATAAGGTTTAAAAATGACTGGGGAGATGTTAAAATAGACTTCTATAACAACTCCAGTCGGGTCGGAGGCCAGCAGAATTTTTCATACACCGATTATCCGGGACCTTTTAATTTTAAAATCAAGCTTTCTGAAGACACAATAAGCTTCTGGGCAGGAGATACTTCTTCAATTACAGCACCTCTTCCCAATATACGACAAACCGGAATTGATGTCCGTAAAGGATATGCGGGTGTAATGTCCCGCAATGATCCGGGAACAACAATCAGTAACTGGTACAGTCATTTTGATGTGGCTTATGACGTAAAAATTCATGACAATCTCCCGTCAGAACTTTCTTTTATCTCTGCGGGCGGTGAAATTTCAACCGGTCATCTTGCAGGAACCCAGCTTACAGGAACAAACAGTGACGGTGTAATAGAGTGGCAGGTTGTATCCGGCGACACATATCTTGACTACAACGATTCAGTTACACTTCATATAAAAGCAATATGTGAAGATTCCCCCCGTGATTCCATTGTAAATACTGCCTTTACAAACCTTCGCGGATATCCTCAAAACCGTATCGCTGCAAGAGTCAGCTCTCCTGTTTTCATTGAAGCTGGCCCGCCTCATCATCTCGACATTATAGTTGATACAACCGCAATCAAACTGCGTGAGGATGAGCCTTTCAATACCCTCACCATGAATCAGGCAACAAGAAATTCAACAATCTATGCAGTTGTGCGCGACAGCAGCGGCAATCTTATTGATTACGTTTCAGGTGCCACATGGGAAAGCCGCGACCAGACAATTGTCACTGCTGCTGGTCAATCTGATCCCAACGGATCATGTCTGGTAACCAAAACCGGTGAGGGTAAAACCATTGTTGTTGTCAGTAAACAAGGTCTTTTGCCCGACTCCATAGAGATTAATGCGATCGCTCCACCACCATGGCCTGTCATAGTTTCTGCCATTATGACTGATGATAACGGAGATGTTGTTCCGGATCTGTTAAGAATCATACTAAACAATACACTCAAAGAGGATCAAAGCATAATACGTGTAATAATCGATTACAACGGAGAGGTTTACAACATTCCATTTTCAAGCACAACTCTTGCGGATACTATCCTTACCGTTCCATTTTTATCAAAATCCAATAAAGATCCTGTCCCATCAGGAAATGTAACAGTTGTGCTGTCGGTTGATGGTTCCGAAAAACGGGAATCCGCCAAATTTTCAGACGGCGTTGGTCCTGCAATCTCAACTGCATTACTGGGTGAAAATACCGGTGATGGATTTGATACACTTTCCATTGTTTTTACTGAAGAAATAATAATTTCCGGACTGACCGGCCAGACTCTTCAACTGATTTCAAAAACTACTGGTGATACTACCCTCTTAACGGTTGAAAGTATAGTCTCTTCACAAAGTAATCTAAACGTAACTGTTACTGTCTCTTCACAGGGTAGTCCCCGGCCTGCGGAACTGGATTCCCTGAGGCTCGTTCCAGGCACACTGGGAAGTATGGTCACAGATATTAACGGAAACATGGTACATCCTTTCAATATACCAGCTCCGATAATGGGTAAACCTGCTTATTTTTCAAGCGGATACTACGTAGACAGAAATGGTGATGGTATTGTAGACACACTCTTTATGCATTTCAGCAAGAAGGTAGAACTCTCAGGAATGCGGTTATCCATTTCGTGGGGTGGAGTCCGTCTCAACAAACTTTCTTCAGATCATTTTACATATGGAACAGACAGTTCCATTGTAGTGGTATCTCTTCCCGACTCTTTTAAAACCAGTTCCGGGATCAAGACTTCCGGAAACATGTATCCCCTGATTGAATTTGATCTTTTCCCTGATGATTCCCGCAGTGGAGAAATAGCAGACAGTGCTGCAGCAGTTATTCTGGAAGCTTCATTTACAGCAGGGGTCTCTTTGGATGAATTATCAGATAAGCCTGATACTCTCAGGGTTACATTCTCTGAAGACGTTACAGTCGAATCACCTGTTAATCCGTTTCTCTTTAACAGAAACGGTACTACTCCTTATACACTTAATCTGGAGTTTATTTCCAGTACGAGAAATGAAGCTTTATTTCTTGTTAAAGGCTTTAATGGGGTAGATTATCCCTTAAGCGGTGACAGTATCTGGATTAATCCCTTTTCAACAGTCAAAGATTTGAATAATATATACCAGAATAACCCATCCAATAGAAGAGCAGCTCTTACTGTTCAGAAACCGGATATTTTATGGGATGTGATTGTCGCTCCCAACCCCTATTGTCCGGATAATGAAACAGGGAATGTAAACGGAGTCAGGATAAGAATTGTGACTCAATCCAACACCAGACTCCCAATCGTTCTTCATGAGGCATATTTAGATCTGTATGATGCAGTTGGTAACAGGGTTTTAAGGAACGGGAAATTTATAAAAACTCCCGATGAAATTGAATATGTCTGGGACGGAACAAATAAGCGTGGTCGTAAAGTCGGTTCCGGTACATATCTGGGGATTATTTCTGTTAACGATGAAGGTTATAAAGGGAAAAAGAGGGTTAAAATAGGTATCAGGTGGAAATAGCAATTATGAATTGTGAATTGTGAATTGTGAACTAACTCCAATGCTCCATTATGCGTGATTTAATGATTTTTTACCTCGACTGGGCTCGGCAATCGTGCCTCGATCCGGCTCGGTAACCTGATTTAAATCAACAATTTTTTACACGAACGATCTCCGAGCATAGTCGAGGAAACAGGCGTGTTGTAAAAGTGCAATTATCTCCTTTTTGAAGATCCATATTTACAAAGCATTTTTTCGTATCTTGAAGCCTGATAACCATGTGGGTGTTTCTCCAGATAGTCGGTCATAAGATCGAATGTTTTTTCTTTTTCACCAAGTTCAAAATACGCTTCAATAAGATAATGATGTTGCATCTGTCTGTAATATCCATCGGGAAATTCTGAAAAGTACCTGTTAATCTGTTTAATTGCCTCATTTACTCTTTTTAGTTCATAAAGTAATATGCGGCTTGAGATATGCATCGCTGTTTCTGCCTTTTTATCACGCTTTTTTAAATCTATAGCTTTTTGATAGTACAAAAAGGCATTTTCGAACTGTTTTAACCGGTTGTAACAGTCTGCAGTAAGAAGATATGCTTCAAACATATTGTCATTTCGCGACCGACCATAACGGTCGAGAATATCCAGTGCTGCATGAAGCATTCCTTTACGGTAGAATTTAACAGCCATATTATATAAAGAATCGCTTTGATTCCTGTTATTGAAATAGTTTTCGGGTAATAATCCGTTTTCCTTTATGCCGTTATCATTTAAATCACAGTGAACTCCTGATGCGTTATCAGGAAAATCCAGAAACAGTGTACCAATGCTGTCTTCTGTAATTTTGGACATACTTTTTACAACAGGATTGCTCCTGTTTTTTATCAATGCATACTGCCCGGCTTCAAGACCGATCAGTTCATCCGGATTATCTGTTCCTATATTAACAGATCCTTCAATAACAGCTACGTGAAAAAGATCGGGATCCTTTCTTATAATAAATTTTGTTCCTGATGTCAACAGTCTGTACTGGTCGCAACTCACCATGATTGTATCGTATTCACCTGATATCGCTGCAATCAAAACAGTCCCTTCGATAAGCTTCAAATAAACACTTCGATTTGAAACATTAACCTGTTCGAGTTGCGCGTTTTGGGATTTTACTGCACAACCGTTATTAAGCCAATAAAAAGAGCTTTTGGATAAATCGTGTACAGTCAAAACGGATTCGGTTTTTGTTTCCTGTGCGTCTGTATATTTATTCGGAACAGAACTTTTTTTGGAAAAATTAATCACCATAACTGCAATTATAAATACTACTGCTGCCGACGCCATAGGAAATGCTGTTACAGCACAAACCTTTTTTCTCCTGGAGGTACATTCTCGCTCCAAACATTTTTCGTCCTGTGAATTAAAAGCATTATTTATAAAAGCCTGAATCTGCTGTTGAGTATATTGGGGCATTTCGGTTTTCAAAGAATCTGTACAGCTTTTACTTTTCCTGAGCGATTCAAGATAGTTTGCACATCTGCTGCATGTTTTCACATGTTCCATTATGTCAGCGCACTCTTTTTCATTCAGCAAACCATCGACAAAAAGGCACAGCTTTCTTGTATATTTGCGACAGGCTAAACGCATTCAATAATACCTTTCTTATGTAAATGATTCGTGATATTTTTTCTCGCCTTGAAAAGTGCAGTTTTTACGGCATTTTCATTCACATTCAATGTTTCTGCAATTTGTGCGACACTCATCTCTGCGAAATAGTACAACGATACACACTCCTTTTGCCTGGAAGCGAGTGATGCAACTGTATTCAGAACATGCTTTCTTATTTCATTCTGTTCGTAACCTGCATAAATATTATCGTTGTCACCTGCAATCTCATCCGGCATTGTTTCAGCACAGTACTGTTTCTCTTTTTTCAATAGTTTCAATGCAGTATTGACTGCAACCCGGTAGAGCCAGGTTGAAAACCGTGATTTACCTTTAAATGAACAGATCCTCAAAATAACCTGCTTGACAACTTCCTGGAATATGTCTTCTCTCAGTTGTTTATTATAACTCATCCTTGCAGCAACCTGCGCTATCAGATCTCCATGAATGACAAGTAACAACCTGACAGCTTCACGATCATTTCGTTTGCATCTTTCGATCAGCTCAGTTTCTGATATTGCTTCGTTAGTAAAACTCACTTTATATCCGGTATAAATTTAAAATACAAGAGATTACTGTGTAATTAATTTGAAAACAGCCGCCATCCCTTATTGCGTATATGCAGTAAAACACTGTATAGTCTGGCAGGTTACAATTTTAAAGACTTTTAAACCAGCAAAATCAATATAAAATTGGGTTAATACCCGGCTTTTAACACTTACGCTCTGCAATAAAAGTACCGGTCTTCTGTTCACAAATCTTTTTGGGGCAGGTATGATCGGGAATAATTCCCTGTTCTTCCTGATCCAAAAGAAAATTATATAATCATTAAAGATTATTCCAGCATTTTGATAAAATTTAAATCTCTTCATAAAATATTCAGATAAAATTATAAGGTAACCTGTTATATCACATTTGGGTCTAAATCTATATAGACTAAAAAATCCAAGGAGTAGTAATGGTAATAACCAGCCGAAAAAAAGTGGCTTTTTTGATAACATTTCTCGTTTTTCCATTAATTGCAGAAGATACTTTCTGGCAAATTACCGAAACAGCAGACAGTGATCAACTGCTGATCAGTCTTAAAAACAATGAAAATGAAAAATGTGAAATTACAGTTAATATCAAAAATGGTATTACTCCGGAATCTTCTGAATTCAAATCTTTTTCAAGAAAAAACAGAACTGGCAGTGCTGCAGAATTGAGATATTACTGGAATGATCTTCGTGGCCAGCACGCTGTATGGGAATACCTTAATTTAAAAAGCAGATTAAACAAACTGGAATTTTCTTCAGAAAGCGGTATCCCACAAAATTTCTTTGGACAAAAGGTTGCATGTATCACAAACAGCGACAAAACATATATTGGTCGGTTGATAAATATAACAAGAGATCCTTCCTGGTTTGCACTGGAAATGGAAAATGCACTGGAACCGGTCAAATTCTATTTGCCTGTAATAAAAGAGATACTATACACAAAAAATTGAGATAGTCTGTTTCATACATATTTTAGCAAAAGGGTTTAATATGTTAAAAAAATTCTTGTTTACAGCAGCTTTTCTGGCACTGTTTTCATCATTTGTATTCTCACAGCAACGTCGTGAAATGTATCCCCCATGGCCACCATCAAGTCTGGCAAATTCGTGGGAAATCACAAAAGAACAGAACAAGCTGATATTAACAAGCTTTTTTCCCTACGGAGCAGTTGACAGAAAGATCACCCTGGTCTTGGGTAACACAAACAGCACCCCATCTTCAGGTTTTGCAATCTATCCAATGGACTTCAAACGTGACCTCAAAGATGGTGAAATTAATTATTTCTGGGAATATGCAGGAGCAAAAGAAGCTGTTGCCCAATATCACCATCAATAATCTCTAACCCCTGAACGACCACAGTCACAACTGTGGTCGTAATCCTGAACCAATAACCAATTCATGGCATTTTATTTGCATTTTATCCGGTTAAAAGCGAAACCGTATATTCCAGCTCAGGAACGAGTGAATGACTCGAAATGCGTTGTTTTTATTTATTATCTATATTGTTTACCTCCTTTTTTCATGCCATAACCATATTTTTACACATACAATAACTGAACTGACAATTATTACAGTTGCATGGACAATATTCCTTTTTGTCTGGAACTCACGGCTTTTCCTCGAGGATCATTTCATCTTTTTTTTAGGTATAAGCAGTCTTTTTACCGGATCAATGCATCTTTTCCATATACTGAACACTGATACGAACATGATTTTGCCTGAAAAAACTTGCCAGTTCAGGTCACATGTATTAGCACTTGCTCTATTTGTTGAAAGCGGTTCTCTGGCCACTGCATTTCTTTTCCAAAAAAGAAAACTTCCCCTTAAAACAGTTTTGGTGTCATATTCTGTTTTGTACATCTTTCTTTTGAACATAATAACCAAAGATTATTTTGACATTTATTTCTTTTATTTAAATTTTTTGACACCAATGCTACTGTTTACTGTTATTTTTTTTCTTTATCATTTTCATCTCTCTCCCAATAAAAAGTTAGTACAGTTCCTGACAATTTCTGTCGTATTCAATCTGTTGTGCAGTTTACTTATAAATGTTAATGGAACAATTCCATTGTTAGAATTTACAACAGTTTTTTTTCATCTGGTTTCGTGGTTTTTTCTATACAAGGCAATTATTACAACCGTATTTACCGATCCCAGCCGCATGCTTTTCGGCAATCTCAAGGAAGTGAAAGAATCTGAAAGTGAAGCCAGAAAAAAAGCCGAAACACGGGCAGCAGAACTGGATGCACTAAGAGACAATTTAACCGACATGTTATCGGAACACAACTGCGACAGACTTCTTGAAACCATTCTTTTTCGTGCTGTATCCCTTTTAAATGCATCAGGTGGTGAGCTTGGTCTATACAACAGCGAAAACCATGATCTTGTAATCGCTGCAAGCTGCCACAGTTTTACCACAAAAGGTTCCCGTTTACCATTAGGTAAAGGTCTCATGGGCACAGTCGCATCAGGCGGCAAACCGATTATTGTCAACAGCCAGGGGCTGGGTGAAGCATATCCTCCATTATATCCTCACGACAAATGGCATAGTCTCATGGCTTCTCCGCTTATTGCCGGAGGTAATCTTGTCGGCGTAATAACAATCAGGGAAAACAACCCCCTAAAAGAGTTTACAAGGCACGAGCTGGACCTGTTTACAATGTTTGCACAACAGGCTGCATTGGCTATCCGCAACATTCAGCTTCTTGAAGATGCCAGGAGAAAAGCAGAAACCGATTCTCTTACCGGTTTATTCAATCACCGTCATTTCTTTGAACTCGCAAACCAGGAAATAACCCGTGCATCAAGATACAATCATCCACTTACGGCAATCATGTTTGACATTGATCATTTTAAAAAGGTTAATGACACCTGGGGGCACACAACCGGCGACATAATTCTTGTCTCCATCTCGAAAATCACTCGTCAGATGTTCAGAAATATCGACATTGTCGCAAGATACGGTGGTGAAGAGTTTTCGGTTCTGTTACCCGAAACACCTCTTGACACTGCTCATGATGCCGCGGAAAGACTTCGTGAAACAATAGCTTCAACTGTTATTTACAGTCAGAATAATTCAATCTCTGTAACTGTCAGCCTGGGTCTTGCTGAAATTGACAACAGCCAATCAGTCAAAGATCTCATTGACCGGGCAGATAAAGCATTGTATACGGCAAAAAACAGCGGGAGAAATAAAACTGTTGTCTGGAATCCGGAAGAATTCAAAATAAAGAATTAAATCTTGCCTGAATGGAGACAAGTAATTCACAGCTTGTCCCGCAGTGCGGGAATGAGCTGCATAGCGGCAATGGGCAGAAAAAGGTTTTGGCTGTGAAGGTCATAAGGTAATTATGAATGGTGAATGAAGAAAAAAAACTACAATCGTTGTCGTTATCGTTGTCGTTATCCTATAACTAACATATTAAGCGTTCTGGATCTGATACTTAATAACAATGTACGCGAAAAAGACTCGCGTAAAGGAATCGTTACTATTCAGGTCATACATACTACGTTTAGAATCGTATCTGCAACAACATAAAAAAGATACATGTTATCATGTTCGCCGGGCGCACACGACCCCCGCGGCAGTGCATTTCAGCTTTGCGACTTACGGTTTGGGGGCGTGTGGCAACCTGTGAATAACTCCAGAACAGGGAAATCAGAAAAGAATAAGAAATAATCAGATAAAATTCACAATCTATAAGAATGTACATTAATTCACACGTATGCCGCCGGGCATAGTCGAGAAGACGATTATTAATATCAAACGAATTCTCTCACGCAAACGTTCCCTGAGCAGGAGCGGGGGGGGCGATTTATGTTATGATTACAACAATGAGAACGATTACGATTACGACAACGACAACGGGGCTATTTCACATAAGTACTCTGCTTAACTATAATACGATTAAGAATCTTTCTGTTTGAGTTCATATAATCTGCCTTTAACAACCTTCCACTCAGATCATAAAAAGCAGATGAATGTATATCAATATGCCTGATTGAAATAATTGTTGATGGCTTATTATGGTGGCCTGTATTATCGAACAGTTTTCTGTTTTTGACAGGTGATCCTGAATCAATCAACTGTACTGTACCCATAAAAGAAGGATTTTGGTAAGTATTGTCCTGTGTACTGTGCCAGGCAATTTTTGTATCCCGAACTCCCGAAACATCCGAATCATTTATATGAAGATCAAAACCGATAAAACTGTTTTCTTCAACAGTCACGCCCATTAAACTCCACGGAATTTTTGCCTCAAGTACATATCCGCTTTCAACTTCTACCATAATATATTCAATACCATCAATTGCATTATGCTTTGTTTCTTCGGGAGTGGTACTGTTCCAACTGAAACGGAACTGGAAATCATTTTCACCATAAGTTTCGTTTTTTGAGTTGTCTGCATCAATATAAAACTCCACAGCATCATCCTGCCATGTTAATTCTCCACCCGATTGCAGAGATTCATCTGTAACATTCACAAACATATACAATGCAGTTTCATCCCATAAACCTTTAAATCCTGCGCTGAAATCATCCTGGGAAACAGGTGTACCAATAATTGTTTTATCCACATTTTCGACAGCAACTGATTTGAATATTTCATCCTCCATACCATCTATTATTATGTTCTGATTGGTTTTTTGAAACTTAAATCCCTCAAAAGCCTTTACAGAAAGTTCTGCATTTTCGCTTTGTACAGTCCCCTTTGAATTGAACACTTCCACAAAAAATTCAGCTCCGTTATCACTTATGGATACATTGGGTATAATCAGTGTTTTACCTGTTGCACCGTTAATATCTGCTCCGTTCTTTTTCCATTGGTACTGAATCATTGACCCTCTCGCGTTTACTTCAAAGACCGCTTTATCCCCTTCATTGACTGTAACCGATGCAGGATGAGTGATAATTACCGGAGCGGCAGTATCACTCCCGGCAGGTTCATAAACCCTTACATAATCAACTATCATTTGTGATAATTGAAAATCCGGATCTATACCCTGTGCTCCGCCCCAGTCGCCTCCAAAAGCGATATTCAGTAACAGGTGAAACCGTTTATCAAAAGGCCACTGGGCTGAAGTTTCATTTTCGTTTTCAAAGGTAAAATATTTCTGGTCGTCAACATAACCTTCAATTCTATCCGGATACCATTCTACTGCATAGACATGATATTTTGTAAAACAATCATTGACAATTGTATTATTGCCGACCTGAGTTCCTTTGGTATGATTATACGCTTCAGTGTGTACTGTTGAATGAACGATTCCGGGATCGTATCCGACATGTTCCATAATATCGATTTCACCGCTGTTTGGCCAGTCTCCATATTCCCAGTCTGTCGGAAGCATCCAGATTGCAGGCCATGTTCCTTTACCGGAGGGTAGTTTTGCTTTTACCTCGATTCTGCCATATAGCCAGTCTCCTTTATTTTTAGTAACCATACGAGCAGATGTATACTCTTTGTTTTCATAATCCTCTTTTCTGACTTCGATAATCAGCACACTGTCTTCGACTCTGGCATTTTCAGTTCTGTTGGTATAATACTGCAGTTCATTGTTACCCCATCCATGCCCGCCAATATCATAAGACCACTTATCGGGATCCGGTGCTCCATTGTACTCAAATTCATCAGCCCACACCAGTCTCCATTGGTCCTGGGCAAATATTTTACCGGCACTTAACAGAAATAAAACTGTAAGATATTTTAAACAAAAACAGCAACCTGAATTTTCCCTGTTTATCTGGCGCATAATTTATCCTTTTATATTTGT
>DATGNN010000088.1:0-13102 GCA_035306725.1 Chitinispirillaceae bacterium
TATTATAGCAAACAAAAGCTATGAAAATACAATAACCGATCTCACATCAAGAGCCCTTAATCAGTGTGTCAGGGAGTTGTTACTTGCCCAGTGTTCCGATTGGCCGTTTATTATAACAAATGGTACTGCTGAACAGTACGCTTCGCGTCGTATTCGTGATCATGTAAGCAGATTCCATTTCCTTGCAGATTCAATCGAAAACAAAACCATTGATGAAAAAAGTGTTAATGCACTGGAATTTCTGGATTGTATTTTCCCGGATGTGGATTACAGGTTTTTTTCAGACAAAAACCATATACCACAATAATTGTTTCGGTAATAGCAGCTTACATAAACTAATTTATACTGTTTAATTGAACTGTGGTTTGACACTTTTAACGGCATGCTATATAATCAATAAATTAACATTGCTTTTTTATGAATTTGCGAAAAAAAAGTAAATTGAGATTAAATCTGCTTTATAGCTGCAGAAAATGTACAAATAACAGTTTGCTTTTAAAATGTGAGGATTTTTATAATACCAATGTGGATGGAAATTAAAACTACCGGTTATTCTATAATAATAGTGGGGTTTTGTTTTCAAACCTCAGGCATTATATAACGACCCGGACCAGATGATAAACATCCTGGAAAATTATCAACATAGTTGAGAATTGCCAAAAAGCCAAAAAAATGTATTAAGCATGATATCTATTGAGTCCGGGTGTTAAATAGCAAAATCCCCTTACCACAACAGTTCAGTGGAATCTAAATAAAATAAGTGTTTTCGCTTATTTTTGATTATTGATTTTGGGTAAAATTGTGAACCTTTATAAGTAGCTTGAAAAAATATATACTGGGATCTGTGTGTTTGTAGTCACCATTTTTCAGTAAAGTTGATAATCACATAAAATCACATAAAGGAGCTCTTGTATGCGAATAGCCATGTTATCATGGGAAACTCTTCATTCCATCGCTTTGGGCGGGGTCGCTGTGCATGTCACAGAACTGGCCGCAGCACTTGAAAGAAAAGGTCATGAAGTACATGTATTTACCAGAATGCGCTGGCATGACGACTGGCAGTACGACAGTATTCACGGTGTCCATTATCATCGGGTTCCTTACAGCACAAGGCCGGATCTGGTTGATGATGTAAACGAAATGTGTAGATCTTTTGTAAATGCTTTGTTCCATGTTGAAGATTACATGGGAGCACCGTTTGACATTATTCATGCACACGACTGGATGACTGCGAATGGAATGGTTTGGGCCAAACAGGGACGTGGGCGTAAAGGGATCATGACAATCCATTCAACTGAATACGGAAGATGCGGAAACAACTTCTACGGAGGGCGTTCTGAACGTATTATGGACCACGAACGTCATGGCACATTCTGCGCAGACAAGGTTATTACTGTTTCACAAATGCTCAAAAATGAGATTGCCTGGATCTATAATGTCCCGGATTGGAAAGCTTCTGTTGTAGCAAACGGGATCTCATACGAGAGCTTTAACGGCTGGGTTGATCCCGGACAGGTTAAATCAAAATATGGAATCGGGCCTTTGGATCCTACAGTCCTTTTTGTTGGCAGAATGACATCACAGAAAGGACCCGATCTGCTTGTAAGTTCAATTCCTTATATACTCCATTACCACCCTTCAGCAAAGTTTATTCTGTCTGGTGATGGAGATATGAGAGGTCATATTGAACATGTTGCTCATAGTCTGGGAGTAAGTCATGCATGCCGTTTTTATGGAGTATTCCCAAGAAATGAACTCATAGATTTATATCGGGCTTGTGACTGCGTTTCTGTTCCAAGCCGTAATGAACCATTCGGAATCGTCGTTCTGGAGGCATGGGCTGCAGGAAAACCGGTGGTCTCTACACATAACGGAACTGAGTTTGTCTGGAATAATGTAAACGGATTCAAAGTCTATCCCAACCCCGAATCAATAGCATGGGGGATAGGGTCAATATTCGCAAACTTTGAACATGCAAGATGGATGGGGAAAAACGGCAGGGATGCTGTCGAGAAGTCCTTCTCGTGGGATACAATCGCAGACAATACACTCGGTGTTTATAATAATTAAACAGTGGAAGGGGTGACTATACAGTTGAATTGAATTGTATGGTCACTTCTGAGACTGATATCATAATTACTTCTCATGCGTTAGGGATATCAGGGTCGGGCCAACTTATCTTGTCATGCATTGATTTATATAGAAATAAGTTGGCCCGACCAGGGTCTGAGGCTTCCGTTTGCGAAAAATGTCGATTCCCGGGATTGTTGATTTAGATTGTACCAGAAATATTGGACACACCAAGAAGTAATATAATTTTATCTTATAAAAAGAAAGGTGCTTGTCGGGTTACCAATACTCTCAATAATGTTTACCAATGATTGTATCTGTGCAGATATATTTATTCTCGCTGCAAATCTTCTGATAGATAATCCCATCAGCTTGTTCCTTGAAACAGAACCAGCCATACTGGTCCCAGATTTTTTTTGCAATAACCGCCTGCATCAGATCAATATTTCCGTATACAGGGGGATTTCCGCTAAGAGTAACACTTTTTGAGTAATCCCGTGGCTGATCGTACCATATTTTCCCATTCCCATGATTAAGACCCATCATTTCTACTTTTGCGATCATTATATCAGTATGAGTTTTATTAATGGTGTCATACAAATTCTGGAGTGCATGCAAATTATATGCATTATCTATGTTGGTATGGAGGATATATTTGCCTTTTGCCTGCTTAAGCCCGATAAAGCGCTGCGGATGTCCCCATAGATTAAATCTCTCTGGAGTACAAAATATTTGGTAGGGTGATTCAATTTGATAATACATGGGACCGTCATGATAGATAAGCACCTCAAAATCCATGAAAGATTGTTGACGCAGGCTGTCAACAAACCTTTTAAATATTTCCTTATCCGTCGTGACCTGATAGTAGCTCGCTATTATTGTGAAAAATGGCATTGTCAGCAATCCTTTGTGAACTCTATAATCTTACGATTGTTTTAATTGATTATACTATATTAAAACCCAAAATGTACAAGGTGTTTTACTGCTTGTAAGCGTGCTCTGTACAGGTGTGAGCAATAGGGCTTTTGGCATGTTTTGAATATTATTTTGCAGTCTGGTTTTGTTTTAATAAATTGAAAATATGTCGGAAATTTAAAACTATGAATATAAAGGTAATAAAACCCGGAAAAGAATCAAGTAAACACATTAAATTTTACTGGGTTATTGAAGGTGGTTTTAGACCGTATCCGGAATTGGTATATCCAACCGGGGAAATACAATTAATTTTGCATTATAAAGATCCTTTCATAAATCACGATTCCAGCAATAAGGTTTACAGACAACCTCAATCCGCTGTTTGTGGGCAAAAAACCAGCTACAGTAATGTGTTTACAGACAAACAAACCGGGGCAATCGGAGTCTTGTTTTTTCCTCATACAGCATCACTCTTTTTCCCTTTTCCGATAATTGAAATTACCGATATGGTAATTGATTTGTCAGATATTTACCGTGACTGGAATCAATTTGAAAATGAGTACCAGAATAATTGCACTAATAACCAGGACAGGATTCACCTTATAGAAAGTTTTTTTATAAAAAAAATCAGGAAAACCAATTCTGTTCACCATTCTATTGTTGAGGCATGCATTAATGACATAGATTCCCGCAAAGGTATGATTTTTATCAGAGAATTGGCAAATAGATATGATCTGTCTGTAAGATCTCTGCAAAGAATTTTTAATGATAAAGTCGGGTTATCAGCAAAACAGTATTCAGTTTTCAAGAAACTGGAATACGGAATTAAACTGTGCAAAATTGAAAAAAAGTTGATTGATAGTTGTTATGAGGCGGGATATTATGATCAATCCAACTTCATAAAAACTGTTAAAAAATACACTGGCTTAACTCCTTCTGAATTAAAAAAGCATTGTGATTGACGTTTTTTTACAATTTCTTTTTTATTGAGCTATTGATAATGCAACCGGTGTTATCGTATTGTTGTTATTGGCACAGGAGTTAAAAAATTATAACGGGAACAATCAAATTGAGTTGGTGCCACTTAATGGTGAGGATTATTACGCAGTCCCGGGGCAGATGGATTACATTAGAATGAATCAGGACAAGTTTGACAATATTATTTTAAATATTAATATTGATGGGGCAGGTTATAAAAAAGGTAAATCTGCTTTTTCGCTTTTTGATTTGCCCGAAAATCAAAAAGCAAAAGTATCGGGAATCCTTAATGACTCTCAAAGAGTTGTTGAAGGAGAGCAATGGCCGCAGGGTGATCATAGTATTTTTGTGCAAAAAAACTGTCCGGCAATTGCCGTAACTTCAAAGTGGTTTTTGGATAATATTGATACCCAGACTATCACACACACACCTAAAGATAATCCGGATATCGTTGATTGCTCGAAACTGGTTGACATAACAGAAGTGGTTTTGAAAATAATACGGTAGGGTTCTGTCTGGCAGCTCACACTTCGAACCCAAAAACCGCACAGAGGGCTATAAGTTATCTATCAACAGGCACTTATCAGACTTAAATAAAAACCATGTTCACATGTAAATTCGTGTTTGTTTTGATTTGTTCCGGGCTTGATGTTTTGCAACAGATTTCGGGGTCAATTCCTCATAAAATCCTCATAAAATAAAATTTGGGCACATATGATTTCATGAACATGAAATTAATAAATTCATGTTGAAAAGTGAATTGTTGTGAAAAATTGTTTTACTTGCCGAAGACTCATATTTATGGGATAATTTCGAAAGGCTTACAAAATGTTGAAATTGATTGTGATAGACCGTTTATTCCCGTAAAAAAGAAGTATCTGAATTATATGAAAACAAAGAAAAACTTTAATACTGAAGTTTCAGTAAAACTGAAATACTTATATATCATTTTGTATGTGGGTTTTTATTTTTTAACATCTTTATTATTGAAAAAATTAGCTACGGAAGATGAAATTTTCCATGTGATGAACATACAGATTGAATCCTCTGTAATAAGAGGGATCATAACACAACTTCAAATGTTAGGATCGCTTTTTTTGGTATTGAAAGAAAACAGGCAGGGATTTATAGCAGCATTTGTGATGAACATCTACAGTGTTAGTGTTTCATTGATTTTTCTTATGCAGTCACCTGCATCATTACCGGGTGTCATTACATATTTCGCGGTACTTATTATCATTTCTACTGTAAGGGCTTATAAAAAAGAAACGGCAGCTTTTATTGATGAAATTGAGAAAAACAGGGAAAGTTTAGAACAATCGGAAAAGAGGTTGCATTATATGGCTTTTTATGATTCTTTAACAGAACTCCCTAACAGAGCCCTGTTTATGAACCGTCTGGAACAATCGATCTATTTAGCAAAAAGAAATTCGACTCTTATTGGGGTTATCTTCATTGATTTAGATGCTTTTAAATCGGTCAACGACACAATGGGACATGCTGAAGGAGATAATCTGCTTAAAGAGATGTCTCGGCGTTTATCTGCATGTTTAAGAAAAGAAGATACTTTTTCCAGATTTGGAGGAGATGAATTTTTATTACAGATTGTTAATCTTCACAAAGTTCAAGACGTAAATGTAGTTGTTAAAAAAATCATGAGTGCTTTTGATAAACCTTTTATAATCCAGAGCATTGAATTTTTTGTATCAGCCAGTATTGGTGTTTCAGTTTTTCCTGTGGATGGAGAAGAAGCTCATGTTCTTGTCAAGAATGCTGATATGGCAATGTATTCTGCGAAAAACAGTGGTAAAAATCAATGTATTTTCTGCTCTTCTGAGTTAAAAAATGATGTGATAAAACAGATGAAGTTGTCAAATAAATTATACCGGGCACTCGAAAAGAATGAATTGTTTTTAAACTATCAACCACAGGTAAAAACAGACACCAGAGAAATAGTAGGGTTTGAAGCACTTTTGCGATGGAACAACAGTGAGTATGGATTGATATCACCTGCTGTGTTTATTCCGCTTGCAGAAAAAACAGGCCTTATTAAACCTATAGGATTATGGGTTATAAAAACAGTGTGCGAGCAATGTAAAAAATGCAGGAATAATAACGGTAAAAATTATCGAATATCTATCAATATGTCTTTAGAACAGTTAAAAGACATAAATATTATAAACGAGATCAGCATGATATTGAAGGATACAGGTACGGATACGAAAAATATTCAAATAGAAATAACTGAAAGTATTGCCTTTAATGAAGAACCTTTTGTATTAAAACGACTGCTCGAATTAAAAGAACTCGGATTGTCAATTGCAATAGATGACTTCGGTACAGGTTATTCATCATTAAGCAGACTTAAAACATTTCCGATTGACCTCATTAAAATTGATATGGAATTCGTTCGGGGAATATCTACAGGATCAAGGAAAGATAAGGCAATTATCAAAGGTACAATTCAGCTTGCAAAAAATCTTGACATAGAAGTTCTGGCCGAGGGGGTAGAAACACAGGAACAGTTTATGTTTTTAAAAAAAGCCGAATGTGATGAAATACAGGGCAACTATTTTTACAAACCTCTACTGGCTGATGAGGTAAAGCTGTTTTTGGATTAGTCAGTAACCATTTTCAATAATGTCACAAAAATGTGTAACCTGATATGTTTCGAATGAAAAATCATTATTATATTTTCCATGTCTGCTTTCAAAGTTCCGGGTCTGCTCATAATCCTGTTGAATTATTTAACAATTACTAAAAACTACTCATAACGTAATGCATCTATCGGATCCAGCATTGAGGCTTTACGGGCTGGATAAAAACCGAAAAACACTCCTACTGCTGCAGAAAAAATAAATGCCAGTGCAATTGTTGATGGCACAATTTCAGTCCTTAAACCCAGAAAAGAATCTGCTGCCCAGGCAAGACTCCAGGCTACTGCTATTCCGATAACACCACCCATAACACTCAATACAACCGATTCAACCAGAAACTGCATCAATATATCTGAACCACGGGCTCCGATAGCCATACGAATGCCAATTTCACGAGTTCGTTCTGTTACTGAAACCAGCATGATATTCATGATACCGATTCCCCCCACAACCAGAGAAACACCAGCTATTGCACCTAACAACAAAGTCATTACTCCTGTCATCTGTGTTGCTCGATCCATCATTTCTGTCTGATTCATGATTCTGAAATCACTTTCTTCATGCAGCGGTATCTGATGCGATTTCCGCAGTACAGATTCAATCTGATTCTGTGCCTCATCCATTAAATTCATGTCTGTAACACTGACAACAATCTGATTTACCCATCTGGATCCGCTGAGACGGTTCATTACAGTTGTAACCGGAGCAAGTATAATATCATCCTGATTCTGTCCGGCCGAACTGTTACCTTTTGATTTCAAAAGACCAATAACAGTGAACGGAACGTTTCTGATACGAATCTTTGCTCCAACCGGATCCTGATCCCCAAACAACTCTTCTGAAACCGCTTTACCAAGAATCGCTTTTTTAGCCGAAGCCCTGATATCGCGTTCTGTAAATGAAACACCACTTTGCAGTTCCCACTCCCTTATAGTCAGGTACGAGGGAGAAACTCCATATACAGTTGTCTGCCAGTTGCCGCTGGAAGAAATTACCTGTCCGCTTGTCCGGGAAATCGCTGAGGCTGCTGTTACAAGCTGGCACTCTCTTTGCAGCTTCTCTGCATCATCAAGCTTAAGGGTCTGGCGGCTTCCCGCTCCCATTTGCCGACCTCTCGATGAAGCTGCTCCCGGCCAGATCATAACCATATTACTCCCCATTGCAGAGATCTGGTCCTCAATCTGTACCTGGGCTCCCTTTCCAACTGCTACCATATCGATTACCGACGCAACACCGATGATTATACCTAACATTGTCAATAAAGAGCGCATCCTGTTACGCAAAATACTTTTCATTGCTGTTGCAAGAAGGCGGGTGACTCTCATATCAAATAATCTCCTGTTTCAAAACTGCAAGATCTTTATGTGCGCTGCGAGGGGTATCAACCTTTTGATCCGAGATTATTGTCCCGTCACGCATCCTTATTATCCGTTTCGTGTACCGGGCTATATCCGGTTCGTGAGTTACGACAATAACAGTTTTTCCCTGCGCATTCAATTCCTGAAAAAGTGCCATTACTTCGACAGATGTATGTGAATCAAGTGCACCTGTTGGTTCATCTGCAAGAAGAATAGCAGGGTCGTTAACAAGTGCACGAGCAATGGCTACCCGCTGCTGCTGTCCGCCAGAGAGCTGGTTTGGTACATGATGAATCCGTTCTCCAAGTCCGACCCTTTCAAGTGCTTCACGTGCGAGCTTGCGTGCTTTGACTGATGGCGTTTCATGCCGGTAGTGAACAGGTAATTCTACATTTTCCAGTGCCGTTGTACGTGGAATCAGATTGAAACTTTGAAATACAAATCCGATATGGCTGTTGCGAATAGAAGCGAGTTCTTTTCTATTGAGAATACCTGCATTATGCGAGAGCAGCGTATAGGTTCCACCTGTTGGTCTGTCCAGGCATCCTATAATGTTCATCAGTGTCGATTTGCCGGATCCGGATGCACCCATAATTGCCACAAACTCACCTTCATCAACAGATAAAGTTATTCCGCGTAGTGCCTTTACAGAGACATCCCCCATCGTATACGTTTTCGTCAAATTATTAATACCAACGATCATTTTACCTCCTGCGACCGCCAATCCCCCCTGGCTGAGGAAATAATGATAAAGATTTTTTATTCTTTTTATCTGATCCGCTATTTATTCCAACAACAACCTGTAATCCCTCTTTTAAATTGATTCCACGGGCTTCATGAATCTCTGTCACAACTCCGTCAGATATTCCAGGTTTGACAAAAACAGGTTTTATCGATTTATCATACTGTAATAACCATATCATTCCCCGGTTTTGAACTGTCATGCCATCAGGTCCTCTCTTACGTGACTGGTTTGCTTCAGCCTTTTTTTCACCAGGTCCATCATTTTTTGATCCCGAACGAAAGCGCCGTTGATCACCTTTTCCTGAATCCTGTGAAGAATCACGTAGTTTGTTAATGTTGTCAATCACATTCTGTGGTGGATTGAATCGCAATGCAGCAGCAGGTACAATCAGTGTATTGTCTACCCGTTTCTGTATGAAATCGAGTGTTGCAGTCATGCCTGGAAGCAGCGATCCGTCGGGATTTTTTGCGTTGACAACAACTGTATAGGTAACAACATTCTGTATGGTTTCCGGTTGTAACCTTATCTGACTCACTGTACCTTCGTATTGGCGATCGGGATACGCCTGAACTGAAAACCGAACATTCTGCCCCTGACGAATATTTCCGATATCACTTTCGTCCACTGATGCAAGTATCTCCATATTGGCAAGATTCTCTGCAATAATAAACAATGTCGGAGCAGAGAGACTGGCAGATACCGTCTGTCCAACTTCAACACTTCGCTCAATAACGGTTCCCGAAATCGGAGAACGTATTGTAGCGTACCCGAGATTAATTTTTGCTTTTTTTACAGATGCATTGGCCAGTTCCAGGGCTGCTTTCTGAGTAAGATAATCGGTTTGTACTTTTGCAAACTCCTGTTCAGAAAGGTACTTTTTGTCATAAAGTGGTTTACTGCGTTCATACTCTGCTTTTGCAAGTTCGAACTGTGCCCGGGTACGGGATAGTGAAGCCTTCGCTTCATCATACGCACTCAATAAAAAGGTCCGGTCCAGTTCCGCAATTAACTGATCTTTTTGAACAGTATCGTTGAAATCAACATATACTTTTGAAATTGTACCGGATATCTGGGTGCTCACCTCGACATCACCAACCGGATTCAGTGTTCCGGTACTGCTTATCGTATTCTCGACAGTTCCCCTGGTGATCTTTTCTGTGATAAAAGATATGTTACCGGAAGAGTGATGCTTCTGTAAAACAAGCCAATAGGCTGCTGCCGCCGCACCCAGAATAACAATAATTAAACCTATTGTGACATGTCGTTTCATTTTTCTGTTTCCTCCTCCGGGAGTTTTGAGTATTTATCAACAATATCAGCTATCACACCGTTTTCATGTAAAATATTCATGTATGATGAAACGATCTGTAACCGGGCATCAATATCTGCGACCCGCGCATTGAGATACTGCGTGTTTACAGCAGATACCTCGGTTATAGTTGCTGCACCAACAGCATATCTCTCCTGTATAGCGTCAAGCGATTGCTTTGCAGATTGAAGCCGTGTACCGACTACTTCAGTCTGTTTTTGTGCAAGACTAAAATTAAGGCGGGCTTTTTGTTCCGAAAGCCTTATGTTGCGTTCAAGTTCTTCAAGTCTGAGATGAGCTGAATGAAGAGATATTTCGGCACTGGTGATTCTTGAAGATCGTTGTGTTTTATCCAGTATCGGAATTGAAACAGAAACACCGATACGAGCATTAGCACCATCATTTCCTGATCCAATATCGGAAAATATTATATTGTCTGATATACTGGCCGAGAAGTCCAGTGATGGCCACCAGGCACGCTTCGCAGCATCAAGATTTTTTTGTGTGGCTGCAAGTGTGTTTTTCTGAGCAGTAATTTCATGAATTTCTATGTCGTCAGGCTTTTTTATGGTACTGCTGTCTATATTTGAAAACTCCTTTGCAATTTTCCAGATTTCACTGTCTTTAAACTGTACAGCACTGGCAAGAGGCAATCCAAGAAAAGTCAAAAGCTCCATTTTTTTATTTTCAAATTCATATTGTGCTCTAAGCAGACGCGACTGTGTTTCAGAAACAACTGTTTTTTGCTGAAGTACATCAGAGATCGCTTTGCGACCATGATTATAAAAAGCATTTATCTGTTCGAGCTGCTGTATCTGACTCTCCAGATCAGCTTTCTGAACGCCGATTGCAGCCTGAGCTGAAATTACTGCAATGTATTTCTGTGCAGCTTCAAACATCATTTCATCACGGGTTTGCTCAAGTGAAGCAGTTGCAGATTGAAGATTGTGTTGAGCTGCCATATGGCTGGAAAACGAACTGGCTGACAGCGAATAGTTCATATTGAGGTTTGCACTTCCCTGGGCAGGTGATGAATGCCCATCAGGAAAGGTTATCGATTTCCCTGTGGAGAGACCTGCTGAAAGTGATGGATGAAAAGCACCTTTTGATTGCCGGAGACTGTTTTCTCTCTCAGCGATTACGTTTTCTGCCCGCAATACTGCCAGTCCCTGATCCGCAGCCATCCTCAAAACATCACTAAAAGAGAACTGTTTTATTTCCTCGCCTTTAGAAACACGAGAATCGATTAAAACCATTAGCAGAACCAAAACCAGGATTCTACTAAACCGGACTCCCTTAAATATTTTGCCAATATCCATGTCACTATCTCCTGTATTACCCTGTTTTGCGCAATTGCAGCTCTGTTTAACAACTATAAAGGATCAATTTATTTTGAGCCGACTTTGTTAAGTTTTTACAGTTAGATAATTTAAACAGGAGATTTGTTTCAATAGAAGATTAATTTTTGGGATGGACTGTTTTTTTATCTTTAGCTGATTCGTGACGTGATTTGTGTCGAACCTTTTTACTCTTTGGAAGATTAATTTAATCCTAAAAATCCATTTTAACCTTATGTACTAATCTGAATTTTTGGGTTACACAGATTGTGTAAAAAGAGCGTATAACCTGCAAAACCAATTCGGGTTTAGTGCTTGTTATATTTGTTTTTCGTAATTCAGTGGGTGGGCCAAATCTATATTTCCGGATGAATTTTTGTAAACGTAATCGTTTTTATTCTATGTATTTCACGGTTATTTTCATATTATGATAATCCGGGAGTGGGCAGGTATGCCTGATATTGTTATGTGATAGTTCAGGTTTAAATAACAAAAAATAATAACGATATAGGGGAAAATTTCTATAATGAAGGCAACGGAATTTTTTGGGAAGACGATGACGATCTCTTGTAAGGCAGTGATTTTTATAGAAATAAGTTGGCCCGACCCGGGCTGTCATTAATTAATAAATAAACCGGATTTCCTTATCATATCTCTTCCCGATTCACTTATTATCAAAAATATGATTAATTCTTTTATTTCAGATTTAAAACGGTTCTCATTAACATAAAGGTAAAGTGGACGTTTCAGATGGTATTTTGATAACAGGGAGTCACTTTCGAGGATAGAAATACCATCAAGTTTAACCGGTTTTACATCCGGATTGAGATAAGCTGCGCTCACATATCCGATAGCATTTTTATGCTCTGCCACATACGCAAGAATGGAACTGTTGGACTTGCATAATGTACATGAATCACTAAAACCGATTTCGGGAACCAGATGATTGTGCCACACATCATAAGTTCCGGATGAAGGACTGCGTTCGGTAACATCAATAACTGTATCCTCACCACCCAGTTCAGACCATTTTTTAACATTCCCTTTGTAGATGTCTACAAGGTTTTCGAAAGAAACGGCATCTATTTTATTTGATGGATGTACTATGGGTATGATTACATCGTATCCCAGCAAAAAAGGTTTTAACGGCACTCCTTTGTTGTGAGCCTCCTGCTTGTGAAATGGAGATAATTCTGTTGAAGACATCGCGATATCGCATTTCCCTGCAATTAAGGAATCGATACCTGCATTCGATCCGATACCATTGATTATTATTTCCAAACCTCTCTTTTCATTAAACTCTTTGGCTATCTTTTTGATAATTGGTTCGATTGTCGTGGATCCGTAAATTTTAACCGGAACACTATCTTTACTGTTACATCCGGTTATCAGCACTATTGCAGTTAAAAACACTATCTGAATTGTAACTTCAGCCATATTTTTCATAAGAGTACTCCTTTTTTGTTTTCCTGGCCATATTTATATGTTCCCTGGCCGATTCAATAATATGTTAAAACCATATTTGGACAGTTTTAGTTTAATGTAAGAAATGTGTTAGGGGATATGTGATCCTGTTAAAATTCAGAGTCTGAATGAATTTGCCGACAAACCATATAAAAGATCTATGGTGTGAAATGAGGTGCTGGTTATTAATAACATCGAACTATTTGTCAAAGCCCAGTTGTGATGTGATAATCGTGCATCTGTTTTTATGACGTGCTTTAATCAGATCA
>DATGNN010000089.1:0-7515 GCA_035306725.1 Chitinispirillaceae bacterium
ATGACTGATGAGCTCGGGCCACTCAGTTATGGTGAAAAGGATGAACAGATATTTCTTGGTCGTGAAATTTCCAGTCACAGGGATTATTCCGATAAAACTGCTGAAGAAATTGATGCCTTGATGCGAAATATGATTGATCAGCAGGTTCAGCGGGCAAAGAAAATTCTGACCGATCATATTGAAGAACTTCACAGATTGTCAAAAGCATTGCTTGAACATGAACTTCTTGATCGCGAAGAGATAATGAGAGTAATTGCAGGGGATACATTACATACAGTAAGAAAAACCCGTTCGATGCTTAAAAGAACTGATGAAAATAGTGTCGCCTTAAAACCGCAAATGGCTGCTGTTTCTCAATCTGATTCTGAATCAGAAATCGCTCCGGAGAAAACAGGTGCCTGACAAAATAGAATTTGTTTAATTAATTGAAAATCACGGACTTCGGGTCGGTATTCCCGAAGTCCGTGATCTATTTTTAGTACTTATGATCGACTCTATATATTCAATTGATGAGCTGTTAAAAAAGCCATTTGCAATCATGGGTATTGTGAATGTTACACCCGATTCGTTTTATGATGGTGGGAGGCATTGTACTGTTTCTGCTGCTGTTGAGCATGCATTGAAATTGAGTGATGAAGGAGCTGATATCCTTGATATCGGGGGAGCATCAAGCCGGCCTGGTGCATCAGCTGTTTCTATTGAAGAGGAACTTGAACGGGTACTTCCGGTAATAGAAAAAGTAGTTTCTGAGTTTGACGGGCCTGTAAGCATTGATACAACCTGGGCGCCTGTGGCAGAAGCGGCTATCGAATGTGGCGCATCATGGATTAATGATATAAGTGCAGGCCGGTTCGATGATAGAATGAAGGAAGTCGCGGCTTCTAAAAAATGTCCGGTGATATTGATGCATTCAAGAGGAACTCCACAAACAATGCAAAATAATCCAACATATAATGATGTAATATGTGAAGTTAAAAGAGAACTGCTTATCTCAATTGATAAATTTTTAAATGCCGGTGTTGCCGGAAGAAATATTATAATAGATCCTGGTTTTGGATTCGCAAAAAAATGCAATCATAATATTTCATTACTTAAGTGTTTAAATGAAATAGTTCAGATGGGCTATCCGGTTCTTGTTGGTACATCAAGGAAATCTTTGATAGGAGAGATTACCGGGAAGAATGCAAATAATCGTCTCTTCGGGACACTCGCAACAGTAGCAGCAGCTTATTTAAGAGGCGCAAGAATTTTCAGGGTTCATGATGTCGAAGCTTCAAAAGATATGCTGAAAGTACTCTCTGCAATTGAAAACGATCCGTCTGTTTTCAGTTAAGTAACATTAATATCGAACAATGAGTACAGGTTTATTATTGTGCATAAACGTTTAAACAAAAAGAAGAAATCTCCAACCCGAAAATGGGGATTGTTAATAATTTTACTCTTATTTTTATTTTTACTTCTCTGGATGTATCTTTCAAAAGTTTCAGAAAAAATTGTACAAAAAGATGTGCAAACCGGTACTAAAGATTCTGCTGAAATAGAGATTGATATTATTGCAGATTCATCCGATACAGTTATGCCCTTTAATGATACCGTTGATACGGTTACAGATATTGATACGACTGTTCTGGATACTGTAATAAAAGAAGTTGTTAAAACGAAAGAAAAAAAAATTCCGTTGTCTTCGAGTGATTCAGATTCTGCAGACATACCAGATACAGTAAAGGAAGCAGTGCAGAGAGATACTTTCGAAGCAGAATCAGAGGATAAAGATCCATGTCTTGAGATTCAGGATGAATTATGGGTTTACCCGGATCCGTCAGGTGGTTTGCACAGAACATCCCTGAATGTATCACTGTTTTCTAACAGGCCTTGTAGTATATGGTATCGTTTCAAAGCTGATACATTGTGGAAAGTGTATGATAAGGGGCCGATAGTAATAAATAAAACCGGGACTCTTGAATATCGGGCACAAGACAGCTGTGGTAATATAATGGAAACAAGAAAAGAATTTTATGAATACCTGAAACAGGAGAAATCACCATGTCCGGATGATATGGTGCATATAAAAATAGATTCGATTCAGTACTGTATAGATCGTTTTGAATGGCCGAACAGGTTAGGGGAGATTCCGCTTTCATATATCTCTTTATACCAGGCTATGGATTCCTGTTTTTCGGTTGGAAAGAGATTATGCACAGTTGAGGAGTGGTCGTTGGCGTGTGCAGGACCATATAGCTGGAAATACCCTTATGGTCAAATGTATGAACCTTATGCATGTGCTGTGCAGGACACAATCGTTACAGCAAGCGGAGCCAAACCTGAGTGCAGAGGTTATTTTGGTGCGTTTGACATGTCGGGGAATCTGATGGAATGGACCAGTACAAAATCAAAGGAGAATCCGGAGTTTCATTATATAATGGGCGGATTTTGGGAGAGTGGTCCCCAAAGTGGATGTTTTGATAAGAGATATAGCTATTATCCGCGTAATCGCCATAATCCTGTTGGTTTCAGGTGTTGTAAAGATTTACCGGTGCAGGATAAGGTTTCCGGAAAGAAAAGGAGGAAACAGTAGTGCGCCGCTTTGTATCAACCCGGATAATTCTGATTCTGATCATCATGTTTACAGGAATTGTATTCGGGCAGGGTATTCGTTTAGAGCAACCAAAAATTGAAGGTTTCCATCCTCTTGATGAAGATGCAGATGTTTCTTCGCCATTGGCAGAAAATAATCCGGTGATACTGGATTTGAATACTACAATTTTTAAAGACACTGCTGTTGTAGGTTTTGAAAAACGCCAGATTACGTTTCGCCGTTATGATGAACTTGGTTACACAATGTGGGAATATCACTATGGAGAATTAAATGAATATCTGGCGTCAATTCGAAACTACAGTGTGTCCAGAAACTGGCAAAAACATGTGTCTGACATCGGTAAAGGTGAAGCAAGTGTTAAAAAACAGGACTTTAAACTGAAATGGGAGCTTCCTGTTCAATACCCGTCGTGGGCACAAAGGATCCTTGGAAATGAACCGCCCAGACTAAGTATAAATGGCAGCTTGACAATTACTGTGGGCTACGATCATTCCACTGTCAAACGCTCGGACAATGATGAAAACCCTGATAGAAATCACGGAATGGATTTTAATCTGGATTATCAATACAGCATTACCGGCAGTGTCGGGAAATTGATAAATATTAACATCAGTGGTAATAGTGAAGATGAATTTCAGGTGGACAATAATCTGAAAAATTTTAAAATCGAATATAAGGAATCTAAACCTGGTGAACTTGAGGATGAAATTATTCAGGAAGTAATTGCCGGATGGACCGGTTTCAGCATGCCTGGAACTAACCTGTCGGGTTATTCGGAAAGTCATGAGGGGTTGTTTGGTATAAAAGTCAAAGCAAAACTGGGGCCTCTGACTCTTACAACTATTGCCAGTACAGAACAGGGCGAATCACAAAAATTAACAATTGGGACAGGCGAGAGCGGGAAGTCTTCATTTTATGAAGATGATTTTGTCATGTATAAATATTTCTTTCTGGATACAATATACAGACGGGCATATAATCGTAAATATGCACCCAATTCACCTCAAAAGGTAACTCCACCGCCGAAAATTGACAAGTTGAGCATATGGAAAGGAATTAGCAATCAGGCAGAGGCTGCAGAGCTGCAGAAAGATAGTCGGACCACAATAAAGTCTGCTACTATTGACAGTACAGGACAGACATATCTTTTTGAACTGCTTACGGAATCAAACCATTATTTTGTAAACAAGGATGAAGGCTGGATACGGTTTGCCGATTCTGTTTCGATCAGGCAAACTGACCGTATTGCGATTCAACTGAGGGTTGATGACGGTTCTATTGTAAAGGGCGATACCGCAACCGGAGATACAATTATCAATCTTTGGCTGCTCAAGGATAATATACCAATTGATTCAATCGGCGAAAATCCCGAAAGGGATCATCTGATGTGGAGAAATGTTTATCGTTTTTCAAATGAAAGAATCGAATCGTTTGCATCATTCAAAATAGATGTTAAGCGTAAGAAAGAGGGAGAAACCGATGAACAGGAACAGGATGACAACGGGAAAACTTATGCGGAGCTGTTGGGTATTTCCGAAGGAAAGACACCACTCTTATCCCGTTCAGATATTTTTGATAAAGAGAATTCGGTAATGATTATACCACCGTATGATACTACATTTTTTGGAAATGAACCATTTCGTAACCCGGCACTGGAGGATTACAGAGACACGACTATCTATACTTACGGAAAAACCCGAATCAGGAATCGTGATGAAAACTATAAGCCGATTTTTGCTATTTATACTTCAGGTACACAAAAACAGACCGAGTTTTCTCTGGGCTGGGGGGTGATGAAAGGAACGGAGATTGTCAGAGCGGATGGAAGGGTTCTGGAGAGAGATAAAGATTACGATATAAACTACGATATGGGTGAACTGTATTTAAAATCTCCTTCTGCTCTGGCAGCAGATAAAATAACTATTGAATATCAAAGAGATGCATTGTTTGTTCCTGATAAAAAAACGTTTCTGGGGATGCATGGTGAATTGAGATTGCCGGGAATCAGTGATAAATCTTTTATCGGTGCAAGTGTACTGTTTCAAAACACACGAATACTTGATGACATACCGCGGCTTGGGCAGGAGCCATACAACAAATGGCTGTTTGATATTAATTCAAGAATAGAATTTGAACCAGAATGGATGACCAGTCTGGTTAACAGGATCCCTTTGGTACATACAGATAACCCTTCTTCAGTAGTTTTCGATTTTGAGGTTGCAAGCAGTTACATGAATCCCAATACTCATAGTGAAGCGTTTGTTGATGATTTTGAGGAGAGTAAAATACCATACACACTGCCAACCAATCATGAAGAGTGGAGTAAAGCAAGTCCTCCGGATTCTCTGACTGATTCATTATTAAATTATCCGCAAGCCTGGGACTTTTACTGGTTTCAGCCTGTTGAAGAGGATAAAACCCACATGGTCAGGAAAACAAATGTCTGGGTTAATGATAACGAAAGACGGCAGGCCGGAGAGATCGATTACCAATATATGCTCAGACTTCATTGTACACCTGCACCGGATTTTGCACCGGAAAGATACCG
Source organism: Chitinispirillaceae bacterium (assembly GCA_035306725.1). Lineage (GTDB taxonomy): Bacteria > Fibrobacterota > Chitinivibrionia > Chitinivibrionales > Chitinispirillaceae > JAAYEB01. The sequence continues at coordinate 5,145 of DATGNN010000089.1, forward strand.
GGACACATGGGCTGGTATCATGTATCCGCTTTCTTCAAGTTTTGCAGACAAAACTAAAGAACGTTATTTCGAATTCCTCTTTAAAGATTTGAGTGAAAGAGAGCTTGAAGGAAAAGGAAAACTGTTGATACAATTCGGAGAGATGCGGGAAGATGTTTCTCTGGATGGCGGTCCGCCAAATGGAATGGAAGACAGGGAAGATACCAGTGCAATCTGGAGCGACAGAATCGATTCAAAACTGGATCTTGGATGGGACCGGCTTCATGATACCCTTGAGTATTATCTTGTGCCAAACAGTGATGGTACGGGATGGGATACGCTTAGATATGGTGACCCCCGTCTGGGGCCGGATTCATTGGACCCGGCAAAAGATAATTACAAGGATTACGACAGAGATTTATTGCAGAATTACCGATATGCATGCAGGACCCAGGGGGATAACAGGCTTACCGGAGAGGATATAAACTATGACGGAGTTGTGCAAACCAGAATAAAGGAACGGTATTTTCAGTATGAGATTGATCTGGGCGATACTGATTTACACGATGCCATTCTCGACAAAGATGCCCGCCTGGTCCCTGGCAGTGGATGGAAAAAATTTCGTATACCCCTTAAAGAGATCATTCCCGGGTACGAACATATTCGTACCGAAAAGAACAATCCAAGCTGGAACAGAATTACTATGGTTCGAATAATCTGGACCGGTTTCGATCCGCAAAATTTAACAAAAGAGCATCAGCTGGCACTTGCCGAAATGCAGTTTGTCGGGAATCAATGGTCTGCACAGGATTCTGTTGTAAGCAAAATAGAAGCAACATCAATTAACAATGATGAAGATGCTTATTACAGAAGTCAATTGGATAGGAATCTTATCAGGATAAAAAAGGATGCTATAGGGAACTATGAACGCGAATCTGCCTTGAAGTTGAATTTTAATGACATTAAAGCTGGCGATACTGCGATTGTGTCCAGACCGTTTTACCAGCAGTTCAATTTTACTCCGTACAAGGAACTGAGCCTATTGTTGTTTGGAAATGAAAATGTATCCAGGGGCAGTATTCTTTATGATGGTGATGTTGATTTTGTTTTCCGATTTGGATCAAATGATTCAATTTATTATGAGTATAGGCAGCCAATATATGCGGGATGGCAGCAAATCCAACTGGATCTGAGAAAGATTGCCAGGTTCAAGGATGACTGGATGATACAGCATCCGGATAGTGCCATAATAACAGATGCTGATTCGAGTGGAGTTGGAGTAGTAACGGTTCGTGCTCCTAAAGGGATGCAGCCGGATCTTTCAAAAGTAACGTGGGCAGCTCTAGGAGTTATACGAAAAGGTGATTCTTTTACGCCCAATTTAGTTTCAGGAGAAATTTGGGTGAATGAGATGAAACTGGTAGGAATTGGAAAGATGAAAGGAGTCGCTACAAGAGCTGATCTAAAAACCGGTTTTTCAGATCTGTTGAATATGTCTGCTGGAATGAATTATGAAGATGGTGATTTCATGAGAATGACAGAAAATGATATCCGGGCTGAGGAATCACGTTTATCGGGTCAAATTAGTGCAAATCTGGCATTAAACAAGTTTCTTCCGGATGACTGGAATGTTTCGTTACCTGTTGGTGCATCTGTAAGTGGCTCCTTGACCAGGCCGCAGTTAAAAAACGGGGACGTTCTTCTGCATGAGAATGGACATCCGGATGGCTTTTTTGATATGATCTCGGATGCAGCAAAAATGGTCACCGGATCGGAAAATAATAAAGATAAAACCAGTGCCGAACATTATGAAACACAGAATGTAACAACTACTGCATACGCAAATTTCAGAAAAGATGGGCGTTCCAAAAATCCACTGGTCAATTTAACAGCGGATAGAATCTCAACAGGAATAAACTATTCATCTTCAGTAAATAAACAGGCCAAAGGCCCGGCGCCTGATAGTGACAGTGATTATGTCATAATTGATACGGTTGAGACTTATAAAGGTGAACTCAAGTATAATTTAAATCCTGTTGATCCTCCTGAATGGACTAAATGGAGACCTTTTGGAGATATTGAATCTGAATGGTTCCCAGCGGATTTGAAATCTTACGAATTTTCGCTGCTTCCAACAGTAATGGAGTTTGATTTGGCTGATGCCAATTTTCGTCGTCACGCCCATTTTGAAAATGAACGTAACATTGCGGATGTCACAAAAGGTTTTGATATGAGCCATGGGGTGAGATTTAAATATTCACCAATCTCTCCTTTGATCAGTTTTGAGTATTCATTGAGAGTTAACAGGGATTTGAAAGATATAGCTTCAGGTAATTTCAAAGAAAAGGCTGATCATGTTTTCAGTTTACATGATCAGTCAAAATGGAAAGAA
>DATGNN010000090.1:0-2942 GCA_035306725.1 Chitinispirillaceae bacterium
GTGGAAATTGACTGGTATGGACGTAATTCACAGGGACGTTTTGTTGGATCCGGTACATATCTTGCGGTAGTTGAGGCAACCGATGTGAAGGGTGGCAAAAAAATGAAACCATCAAGTCATCCTATAGGCATAAAAAGATAATTTTATATCAAAAACAAACTTAATGAAGGGTCTGAAACTGTTCAGACCCTTTTTTTGTTATACCTGAACCGCCGTGATTGGCTGTTATATAACAGTCTTCGAAATCAGGTTATAGTAACAAAATGATAAAATCCGATTTGGGATAGTAAAAATGGGTTTTGTATTAAAAAGGAAAATAAAATTTAAGAAATAACTAAATTATAGGCAAATAGTGAGTATTGAGAGGTCTTGGTTAATTATATTTAATCGAAATCAAATAAAGATTGTTAAGAAGGGGAATCAAAGTGTTTTTTCAACTGCCGGGAAATCTGATAATGTTAAATGCACATCATGTCAGGCGATATTAAAAAATTAACATATGAGATAAAATGAATTGTACATTAGATGAGTAAGGATTACCCTCAATACCTGCTGCGTATCATTTTCTTAATGAAACAAAAGATCGAAGTCGTGGGTGCGCCAGAATAAAGAGAACCATTAATCTGGCTCTGTTTTTTTGCTTCAGGTAACTATCAGTTTTGTATATTTTAAGTTTATAATTCAAATCCAGACAGGGAAAAATTGTTATATATTTGTTTTCAGGAGGATTAATTTTTGAGTTTCGACTATTTTATGGGATCATCAGTAATTACAAAAGTTCTTTTTGCAGGTGCTGTTATATTTGTTTCAGGTGATCTCCTTGCAACATTATTCACAATTATTTACCAGCGGTTCTGGTATTATAAGGTTATAAGACCAAAATATGAAAAAAAATTCAGTCCCGCATGTAGTTTAATCGTACCTTGTAAGGGTATATCAAAAGATTTAAAAAGAAATTTAAAAGCTTTTTTAGAACTTGATTATCCGGACTACGAAACAGTTTTTGTGGTAGAGAGTGAAAATGATGAAGCTGTTTCGGTGATCAGGGATGTTATTGCTGATAAAAAAAATGCTAAACTGGCTGTTGCCGGTATATCTGTTTCATGTGCACAGAAAAATAAAAATCTACTTGAGGCAATAAAGAAAACCAATGGTGCCCAAGTATATGTGTTTGCAGATTCGGATATCGGACCGGACCGCAATTGGCTTTATGAGCTGATATTACCTCTGGCTGACGAGAAGATTACAGTTACAAGTGGTTTCAGATGGCTTCATATAAAAAAGGGAAATGCAGGGGAGCTTACTCATTCGTATGTTAATATTTTCATGTATATCCTTTTTTGTGTAGCCTGCTATTTTGGTGGAGTTGGACTTTGGGGTGGCTCAATGGCTATCAGAAGGAAGGATTATGAAGAACTGGGAGTTGCTAAAAAATGGTCAAAAACAGCGGTTGATGATATGAGTTTATCGCAATTAGTATTGAAAAATTCAAAAAAGGCCATAGTTGTTCCACCTTGTATAACACATACCGATGATTTGCTTCAAACTGTTAGAAGCACTATTGCCTGGTTTGAGCGGCAGATAATGTACCTTAAAGCGTATCAGAAAGCATTATGGTTGTTTCTTGCTCTTCCTGTAGCGTTGCTTGTTTTGATACTGCTTACACTTTTACCATATTCTATAGCTGTATCTGTTTTCGGAAAACAGACATTTTTAACTGCCGGGGGTGGAGCTGCTCTGGTTTTTTATTTTGGAGAATTGCTGACTGTCAGTTTATATCCTTTTTTGGGAAAAATGGGCAGATTTCCAAAATTTCTTATTTTGCAGCCAATGATGAGGTATACACATATAATCAGTTATCTGAAGACATTTTTAACAAATACAATTACGTGGGCAGGAATTAAATATCGTATAAATTTCAGAGGTGAAGTAGCAGGTATTGAACGGCCTTAGATAACAGGAGGTTTTTCTTGTCACTTGGATGTGCGGTTTTTGCATCAGGAAACGGTTCAAATTTTCAGGCTTTGATAAATCGTAAAGAAGCAGGTGATCTTGATGTAGATTTCAAATTGTTTATTGGTAATAACAGTAAAACTGGTTCTTTTGAAATAGCACGAAAAGAAGGTATAAAAGCTGTTCATATGGCACCTTCTCATTATAAAACAGAGAAAGAGTATAACGACAAGCTGATGAATATTCTGGAAAGCGAAAATATAGAGCTTATAATACTTGCAGGATATATGAAAAAATTACCTTCAGAGCTTGTCCATAAATTCAGACACCGTATTGTTAATATCCATCCCGGATTGTTACCGGCATTTGGGGGGAAGGGGATGTATGGTTCAAAGGTACATCAGGCGGTTTTGGATTACGGGGCAAAAGTTACAGGTATTACTGTGCATTTTGTTGATGAAAAGTATGATCATGGGCCTGTTATTCTGCAAAAAACTGTAAATGTTGAAGATACAGATGATGTGAATAGTCTTGCAAAGAGGGTGTTGACAGTTGAACATGACAATTATTGGAAAGCGATTGATGCAATTGCTCAGAAAAAGATAAAGATTGAAGGCAGACGGGTTTTTTGGAATGTCTGAAACACAAAGATTGAAAGAGGTTTTTAACCAGAAATTATATAAACATGATGAAGATATTGTTCTGCAAAGAGGTGTTGAAGGTATTATAGGTGTAGATGAGGTTGGGCGGGGATGTCTGGCCGGACCGGTTATTGCCGCAGCAGTTAAACTAAATCTGAAAAAGAGAATTGACGGAATTAATGATTCAAAAAAACTTTCCTCACCTGTAAGAGAAAGTCTATATCTTGAAATTACTGAACAGGCACAGTGCTGGGCTACAGGAACTGCTTCATGTAAGGAAATAGACAAATATAATATTCTTCAGGCATCTTTGCTTGCAATGAACCGTGCTATAGAAAAGCTGAATTA
>DATGNN010000091.1:0-2445 GCA_035306725.1 Chitinispirillaceae bacterium
GGAGCCAGGCTTGGCAATTTTGGTGTAACTGATGTCAGCCCGAACGAAACATGGGTTACTGTATCTGAATGGATGCAGCCCAAAGGAGTTGAAAGATATGGCAGCGATGGGAGTGTTTTCGTTGCACGTATTCAATGGAAAAATCCCAATAAACTATTCAATCAAGGTTAAAATTTTTTTCCTGTGAAATCAAATTATTTTATTTGTTGACGACAGCAAATTTAGTTCTCATTCCCCCATGTCTGCATTTTTTGATCCAATACTTGATTTGTTATAGTACCTAAAATCAAAATATTTGATTAAAAACCAATGTTGTCCGGAAAAAATTTCATTTAGACGAAACAATAGATTTAATTTCTATTTCTTGCTGAAAATAAGGTAATTATGATTAATGGCTAAAGCCAATTTATTGCACCTTATTATAACCCCAGGCTTAAGCCTGGGGTTATAAACGCAATAAAATCCCGGGCTTTAGCCATTAATCAACATTTTTACCGGACACTACTGATTAAAAACCTAAAAAACATGTTTTAAAACATGTTTTTTAGGTGTCCCCTTTTAAAGGTAATGTGCTCTTATTACCGGAAACTATACTGATAAAATGAATTTTTACAACCGGCTCATAGAAAATCCGTTATTTTTTAAATGGGTGTTTCATCCAACACCAGAGTTGGATGCATACTGGGATCATTACCTGAAAGTAAATCCACAATATAAGGAACAGGTTTTGGAATTGAAATCACAGCTTAAGGTTTATTTTAAATTCCAGGAAGAGACACTTACTGAGATTGAGAAACGATCATTGGCGATACGGATTGCACGGAAGATGGAACATGCCGATGTAAAAATTGAACGCCGCAATTTTCGTAAGAAGGTATTGCGGTACGTTGCAACTGCACTCATTTTTTTCTTCATAGGGAGTGGTTTAGTATACTTGTACATGGATCGCAGGCAGCCGCATTCTTTCATAGGGGATGTTACGCTGCCTGCACAGGTACAGGAGCCACTTTTAATACTTGGCAATCGTGGAAAAATACAGCTTAATCATGGTGAGTCACAAGTAGAGTATTCAGGAAGCGGCGATATATTATTAAACCGGGGACAGACTATCAGGAATGACTTAAGTAAAGAAACTCCGGAGATGAATACCCTGGTTATCCCATATGGGTCACGTACAACACTCACTCTGATTGATGGTACCAAAGTATGGTTAAATGCCGGAAGCCGCCTTATATATCCTTCTCGTTTTATAGATAAAACTCGAGAGGTTTTCCTGGTTGGGGAAGCCTTTTTTGAGGTTCAGAAAAATGAAGAACAACCATTTGTGGTTAAAACTACAGATGTGTTTGTTGAGGTGCTTGGCACAAAATTTAATATAAGTGCATATCCTGAAGATTATGCCGTGCAAACCGTGTTGGCTGAGGGAAGTATTGAAATAAAAGGGGCAGATTCGAAACGCAGAGATAAAGGAGTTCGTTTAATTCCCGGTCAGCGGGCATACTTCAATGTTAAAACAAAAGAAATTACAACACAGGAAGTGGATGTTGAAGAATATACCTTATGGACCAGTGGACTTTTCAGTTTTACAAATGCTGACTTCAACAGGATAACAAAAAGACTTGAGCGCTATTATAACATCCGGTTTAAGTATGACAATCCGTTTATGGGGGGTATACAGGTTTCAGGAAAATTAGATGTAACCAAAGACCGGGCTGAAGTATTTAAATATCTTGAACGTCTTACCGGATTAAGGATTATAGAAATTAATGAAACCACTTGTATAAGTAAATAAAACAAACCCGAAAGGTGGTGGGACAGCAATCGGGTTAATAAATTAAATACCAAATATTATTAGTATTCATCTAAACTGTTCAAAATTATGAAATTTTTTTGTTTAACCGGTTTTCCTTCCGGGAAAACCATTTTAAGGTGGGGGCGAATTATGCGGTTAATACTTTCTTTAATAGTTGGCTTTCTGTTTACAGCAAATGCCAACAGCTATTCGCAGTCTTCACGGCTCAATGTGAAGTTGAAGAACAGCTCAGTATCTGAGCTAATAAAATGTGTGGAAGACAATAGCGAATTTGTTTTTTTGTACAAAACCGAGGACCTGGATATGCGCAGGAAGGTTACACTTGATCTTGAGGATGCAAGTATTCAGCAGGTACTGGATGCAGCATTCGGTGATCAAAACATTGGTTGGGATGTATATGACCGACAGATTGTACTACGTAAAGAAAATATTACAATTATTAGAGAACAGGCTCAACAGCAAAGGACTGTTACTGGAACTGTAACTGATTCGCGAGGTTTGCCTTTACCGGGAGTGACTGTGGTAGTGAAAGGCACTACAACCGGGACTGTAACAGGTGAAGATGGCAACTTCACCCTGCAAGTCTCTGCCGATGCAGAAACTCTTTCCTTTTCTTTTGTTGGAATGCATAC
>DATGNN010000092.1:0-4081 GCA_035306725.1 Chitinispirillaceae bacterium
AATCCATTGACATAATCAAATGCACGAGCACCCTTTTTCTCTATCTCTTCATCTCCCTGCGTATCATCCCACTGTGGAATCGCAAGCTCAATACCTGCTTCGAAAATATCCGGATTATCACCGATAATTTCTTTATTTATCTCGTAGAGATATTTCCATGAACTGATACCGTAGTCAACGGCAATTTTCCCCAGATCTTCACCTTCTTCAACAGTATGAGTCTTCTCAAACTTCTTCGGAAACGGACGTGCTGCCAGAAATTTCACAAACGCTATCCACACCTCATCATCAAACGGACCATCTTCATCCTTTATGTCATGACCCAGAAGCTTAAGTCCGCGCCTGAGGTTTTTAACATTAATCTTGTGCTCTTCGTCTTCAAAACGGTCAGGGTGATTATCCATCTCCCTGATCTTTGAATCCTCCATGCCGTATAGGAGCATAAACCGTGTGGGCATAAGATTGGGATCATTATCTGCATTGGTGTCTTCACCGTTAATAAAGGCTTTTGCGATCTCTGTCAGTTTTCCGTAGTCAAGATGTGACGCGAAATGGCGGGCAGCTTCATAACTTTCATTTTTTTCTACACTTTTGAGTACCTCTACGATATCAGAAAGCGTAAGTTCTGTGTATGTATCCTGCTGAGTCTCTCCTGTATATCCGCTTTCTGCAAGAGACTTTGCCACCTGGTCAATAACTGCTTTTGTCTGATCTTTTGTCATATTTTTTGCAGCATTGGCAATAATACGCTGTATCTCGACAGGAAATGTTTCGGTTCCTTCAACCGGTTCGATACTTTCCGCGCTATCCCCCGATGCGGACTTTGCGTCTTTACCGCTTCCGCCACCGCCGCCACCACCACCTCCTCCGCTTTGCCCAAAAAGAACAGTAGGACATCCGGGAGGAAGTATTGATGAGGGGGGGCCAACACATATTGCCATATCACCAACACAGGCTGCTGGTTTACCCCCGATAAGAACTGTCGGCGGAACCGGCCCCACAAGCGGGCCGCCAACATGGGGAACAGGAGGAACCCCCGGTGTAACCATAGGGCACACATGCATGTCTCCCATTGTAGCTGCAGGCATGCCACCTATTAGAACATTGGGCACTCCGGGGCCTGTTATCATTCCGCCATGTGCTGTCATGTCTCCAACTCTCGCTGCTGGTTTTCCCATGATACTTGTCCTTTATTACTGTTATGGCAACTGGTGCGTATTAATAATTTTATTTGTATGATAAAAAGAATATAATAATAATTCAAATGCCCAAATGTGACGAGCATCACATTTGGGCATTTTTTTTAAAATTTGTTGCTAATAAAAGAACCGGATTTTCAGGCTAACCAGATTCTCTCTTTGCTGGAATAACCAATATTTCCCGCATTATCCACAGCTTCTATATAATATCTTACATCACCCAAAGATTGCGGCAACTCTACTGTGTAGTATTCGGCAATAATTGAAGGGTTCGTTCTGGAAGGATATTTACCCTGTGGTTTCATTTGCAGACGCTTAACATTTTTTTGATAATGCAATATAAGTTCTACTTTTTTAATACCACTTATATCATGGATAAAAGTATGTACAGTTCCTGTTTTTTCTGCAGGTTTCAAACAGCCCTGTCCCCAGGTCATTGCACCGGGATTTTCTGGTGTGACCCATGGAGCAAATATGGTTGGTGGTGTTTTATCTTTTCCGTTACCAATCGAATGAAGATCATTTTTGACAAGATTAAAAGCCAGATTCGCTGCATCGGTTACCTGTCTGTCCCAAAGTTCCTGACCTGTCCAGTACCAGTAACAGCTTGTTTCTGCTGTCAAAAGAAGTCTTTGAGCTTTTTTGAAATTTTCCAGGTTACATCCTGAATCTTCAAGGGTGTGAATACAGTTTTGCAGAGCTGTTAAAACTGCCCAGGAATTCAGATCCGGCGAATATGGCTGCTCATACATGCTGAACCATTTTCTGAATTGTGGATCTCCGTTATCTGCTCCTGCCCACGACCCCGGTTCTATGTGTACAGCACAGGAGGGATCTGGTGGAAACTGATCAAGATAATCATCAATGGTAATCAGTTCAAAACGGGGATCTTCTTTAATCCATTCAACCAGCCTGCCTGTATTATGATGATAATAGCTGTCTGCTCCACCACCATGATTATCTCCATCTGAATGAAGCAGGAAAAAAGGAGGGTGTTCTGGATCAAAACTTTTATTTTTTACTATATTATCATAAACCTGACCCAGTACATACTCATATTGCAGTGCTCCAAACCCGCCCCTGGCATCTTCATTTCCGATATATCTTTCTGCAGGAACAGCAATAATTTTATTCTCGGTTCCGTCGATATCTTCGTACACAACATATTCAGGTTTCAATAAAGACGGGCTTATTTTACTTCCAGCCCACACGTTTTGAAGCTGCATCCAGTCGTTAACCGGTGGATTTACCTGATCCGACATATTCGGAGGCAGCATGCCCTCGTTAATTCCTGCATATGGGTAATCTTTGCAGCTTCTATACCGGTGGATTGAATCATATATTACAGCTCTGATTCCGGCTTTGTTCAGAGCAGGGATCATCCGCACATGGAAAGCAGTTTCGGGCGGGAAAATTATATCTGATGTATCTGTTTCAAATACAGCTTTTATGATTTTCCTGTGAAAATCGATTTGTTTGATAATATCTCTCTGAGGAATCAGGGGCATTAAAGGGTGAAAGTAACCAAAAGCGGTAAATGATAAACGTTTGTTGCCTGATGATGTTTTTGCTGATGCCAGATCCCGAAGAGAATGGTTCCAGTCACTGAAACATCCTCCGCACAGGTTTTCTTTTTGGAATCTTTGCAACTGTTCGACAAGACTCCCGCTCCAGCTTGTCGAAAGACCTGCAAAGGGAAGATCACCATCAATATACTGTTTTACTGCATCAGGTATAAAACCTGTATAATTTCCACATCGTGAACCAAAAATGCCCTCTATTTCACCATCGCGATATGATGTGTCTGATGCACGATAGAATGGCTGATGCATATGTTTATGGATACCAAAATAGAGTTTAACCCCTGAAATAACTTTACGAACTATAATAGGTTCAGTTTTTTTTTCCCGCTCACTGTTTGTAGAACTTCAACCGAAAATTCGCCAAACCATTTTATCCAGTCGTTTCCACCACTATTGAGCCAATCCTTTTTCCTGCATCCTTCTATCTGTATCTGATGATTTCCAGGGGGCAGTTCGTTTTTGGGAACCGATACTGTAAAACTGTCATCCGTTTTTTTTATCGATTCGTCTTTAAAAATATGCTCTCCATCATGAGACCGGATTATTACCTGTGGAAAAGGGATATCTCCATTGGATTTGAATTTAATCCTGAATGATTCCGATCGGCCAGATTCAGGATCTGTTTTAACCGACCGGGGGATATCTACATGAGTAATAGCACTAAAAATTCCGTCTTTTCTTAATCTTAATGGTTTCACCTAACTTCCCTTCTGAAAATTATTCCGGATTTAGTATAACACATTTGTTTCAATTCTGCAATAGCTGAATTTTCGGTATTGCCAGGTAATTTATACACACTTACAAACAAGTTTCGACTGTTGTTTATTCCCTGCAATCCGAAAACCAGTCCCGGGTGAAAGACAGGGTTTCCCGGATTGTATTATAAACAGAATATAATTCACATAAACTTTCCTGGTTCTTTAGCAGGAAAATAATTCTTAACAACGTTATTAAAAAGCACTTGTTTACATAAGGAGATATATTCTGTAAAAAATCCGGCACTGTTTTTGCGAGTCCTATCAGACTTGAAAAATCTACTCTGTTTTGGTTCAATTGTTACTGATTATAATGTCGTATCTGAGAAAACGGTATGTAAAGGTTAACAAAAGGTAAATCAAAGGATTTGCAGGAAAAAAACGCCCAATCCCTCTTTCTCTTAAAATCGGAATTCGGGGTTGGTATCGGAATCGGAATTGAATCATGGAGGTAGAGTGATTACAGATAAACAATAATGATATTCTTTAATTCTGTACCTTGACAAGCGATTGAGGAATTGAGTGTTTAAGAAACGATCCCGAC
>DATGNN010000093.1:0-9757 GCA_035306725.1 Chitinispirillaceae bacterium
GGTATATACGCATTAACTTCCATATGATTGGTTAAACGCACTCTAGCCACTTTCCGCAATGCGGAATTAGGCTTTTTTGGTGTAGTGGTAAAAACCCTGGTACATACACCGCGCCTTTGTGGACACCCATGCAGTGCCGGAGATTTACTCCGAACCTGCAAGCTCTTTCGACCTTTACTTATAAGTTGACTAATAGTTGGCACCTGTCATCCTCCAAAAAAAGACAGTCACTAAAAATAATAATTTGTGTGATAACAAACAAACAATTTCTTATCTATTTATCAGAATTGTCCGCCGATATCAACAAAATCCTCACTCGTATCATGCTCCAATACAGGAGCAGCCTCATTTTCCAGATTTTTTACCTTAAGCCCTCTATATCTTTTCGACCCAGTTCCTGCAGGAATAAGGTTACCCATAATGAGGTTTTCCTTTAACCCATTGAGATTATCTACTTTACCCTCTACTGCGGCTCTGGACAACACTTTTGTTGTTTCCTGAAATGATGCAGCACTTAGAAAAGATTCTGTAGTAAGGGATGCTTTAGTAATACCAAGCAACATTGGTTTAAATGTTGCAGGCTCACCCCCCTCAGCAATGACCCGCTCATTCGCTTCACGCAACCTTTTCTTATCAACATCATCTCCCTCAAGATATTCAGTATCACCAGCCTTCTCAATACGAACTTTTCTGAGCATCTGTGCAACTATCACTTCAACATGCTTATCATTAATTGTAACACCCTGAAGCCGATAAACAGCCTGAATCTCATCAAGCATATATTGCTGAACTGCATTTTCACCTTTAATCCTGAGAATATCATGAGGATCTATAGATCCCTCACTTAAACGATCTCCAGCCTTTACACGGTCACCTTCATGAACCCGTAAATGTTTTCCAAGCGGAATCAAATATTCACGACTTTCATTTTGCTCGTCACGAATAATAATTTTTTTGTTACCACGTTCATTTTCACCGAATTCTACAAAACCATCAATTTCTGAAACCACAGCAACATCTTTTGGCTTCCGTGCTTCAAAAAGCTCTGCAACCCTGGGAAGTCCACCTGTAATATCTCTACTTTTACTGCTTTCACGAGGGATCTTTATAAGAATATCACCCTCTTTAATATCCACTCCTTCTCTTACCTGCAAAAATCCGCCTGTCGGAACTGCAATATTAGCGATTCTTTGTCCGGATTCATCAAGAATCTGTATATGCGGATGAAGCCTTCGTTCACGATGTTCAACAACTACAATATTAGTAATTCCCGAACGCTCATCGTATAACTCCCTGACGGTTTCACCCTCAACCAGATCGTGAAAACTAGTTTTTCCACTCTTTGGAGTCAATATTACATTATTATAAGGATCCCATTCAAAAAGCACCTCACCTTTAGCAATTTTCTGACCATCTTCTACTTTTGCAAAAGATCCATATGGCACATTGTAACGGAATCTCTCCCTCTCCAAATCATCATGAATCGTTATCTCTCCGGAACGATTCATAACTACCATTCCATTTTGATGCTTTACAGTCTCCACATTATGATATTTCACATAACCTTCAATTTTTGAAGTTTCCTTCGATTGCGCAATCAATCGCGATGCAGTTCCACCAATGTGGAATGTCCGCAATGTCAGCTGCGTACCCGGTTCGCCAATACTTTGAGCAGCCATAATACCAACCGCTTCTCCTAAATTAACCGGCTTACCTGTAGCCAGGTTACGACCATAACAATGCCTGCAAACACCTGTTGGAGAATCGCAGGTTAAAACTGATCTGATAACCAAAGATTCAATACCTGAATCTTCAATCCGTTTCGCAATTTTCTCATCAATTATTGTGTTGATAGGACAAATCAACTCTTCTGTAACAGGATCGTAGACATCTTCCTGTGTAACACGACCAAGAATACGGGCTGAGAGAGGTTCCATAACCTCATCACCTTCACGCAATGCTTCAATCTCAATACCCTTTGAAGTACCACAATCCTCCTCAGATATGACAACATCCTGAACTACATCAACCAAACGACGAGTAAGATAACCAGCATCAGCGGTTTTCAATGCCGTATCAGCCAGACCTTTACGAGCACCATGAGTAGAAATAAAATACTCAAGCACAGTAAGACCATCTTTAAAGTTGGATATAATTGGATTTTCAATAATTTCACCAACTGCACCGGTTATTTTTTTCTGCGGTTTCTGCATTAACCCGCGCATTCCTGCAAGCTGCTTGATCTGATCCTTACTTCCTCTTGCCTGTGAATCCATCATAATATACACAGGATTGAACCCATCCCTGTCCCGTGCAAGATGATCATTCAGCATATCTGCTACCATATTTGTCGTATGTGTCCACAGGTCAATGAGTTTGTTATATCTTTCACCTTCAGTTATTATACCACGGTCATACTGTTTTCTGATTCTATTTACTTCACTTAGTGATTTATCTACGACCTCTTTCTTTTCGTCCGGCACTACAAGATCTTCTGCACCGAATGTAATACCTGCCCTGGTAGCATATTCGTATCCCAGCGTCTTGACATCATCAAGAAATTTACAGGTTGTTTTTGTACCTTTGATCTTGTAAACAGCTTCAACCAGCTTCTGAAGTCTCTTTTTATTAAGCAATTCATTTACATACCCTACATTTTCAGGCACAGCTGAATTGAAGATTATACGTCCGCCTGTTGTTTCAATGAGTTTTCCTTCAATACGCACACGGATTTTTGCATGTATATCAATCTGCTTGTCCGCAATTGCATGCAATACTTCCTCAGGTGATGAAAACGCACGTCCTTCACCTCTGCGGTTTATTGCAAGTTTTGTAAGGTAATACACTCCCAGAACAATATCCTGTGTCGGGATCATTACGGGATAACCTGATGCAGGACTTAACAGATTGTTTGCACTAAGCATGAGGAATCTGCACTCCAACTGAGACTCATACGATAATGGTACATGTACCGCCATCTGGTCTCCATCAAAGTCAGCATTAAATGCAGTACATACCAAAGGATGCAACCTGATTGCTTTCCCTTCAACGAGAACGGGAAAAAACGCCTGAATACCGAGTCTGTGCAATGTAGGAGCACGGTTGAGCATAACCGGATGATCTTTAATAACTTCTTCCAGTATATCCCAGACTTCCGCACGTTCCTTTTCAACAAATTTTTTGGCACTCTTAACAGTCTGCACCAGTCCACGCTCTTCAAGTTTTTGAATTACGAATGGCTTGAATAACTCCAGAGCCATCATTTTTGGTAATCCACACTGATGAATTTTTAATTCTGGACCCACAACGATTACACTTCGACCAGAATAATCTACACGTTTACCTAGAAGATTCTGACGAAACCTTCCCTGTTTACCTTTCAGTAAATCACTGAGAGATTTCAGCGGTCTTTTCCCTTCACCCTTCACAGAGAAAGTACGCCGCCCATTATCGAACAAAGTATCCACAGCTTCCTGAAGCATTCTCATTTCATTTCTCAGGATTACATCAGGGGCCTTTATTTCAATAAGTTTTTTAAGCCTGTTATTTCTGTTAATAACTCTCCTGTAGAGATCGTTAAGATCTGATGTCGCAAATCTACCGCCTTCAAGCGGCACCAACGGCCTTAAATCAGGAGGTAAAACAGGTAATACCCTCAGAACCATGTTTTCCGGATTGTTTTCGGATCTAAGAAAAGCCTCAACAATTCTAAGGCGCTTCAAATGGTCCTGTCGTCTTTGTTCAGAAGATTCAAGCTTTATTTTAGATCTTAAGTCAATAGACAATTCTTCAAGATCCATAGTTGCCAGCATCTCCAAAACAGCTTCACCACCCATTTTCGCTACGAACTGTTTATCCTGCTCCTCCAGCTCCAGATATTCATCTTCACTAAGAAGCATACCCTTACGCAAGCTGGTATTTCCTGGATCAATCACAACGTAAGATTCATAGTAGATAATACGTTCAAGAACTGTATTAGGTAACCCGAGCAAATAACTGATATGTGAAGGAATGCTTTTAAAGAACCAGATATGGATAATGGGAACAGCAAGCTCAATATGGCCCATCCGTTCTCTACGAACCTTCGAATGGGTTACCTCGACACCACACCTGTCACAAACGACACCTCTGTAACGGATTCTTTTATACTTTCCACAATTACATTCCCAGTTGCGAACAGGACCGAATATTTTTTCACAGAATAGTCCATCACGCTCAGGTTTGAAAGATCGGTAATTTATGGTTTCAGGTTTTGTTACTTCACCATAAGACCAGTTCCTGATTGTATCAGCGGATGCCAAACGAATTGACACCCCTGTAATCTCCTGTACTTTTTTATCAAGATGGCTGATAAGTTCTGCCACGTTTTACCCCCTTGTTGCAAGACACCTAAAAGTATCTTACTGTTATCTTAATCATGCAGCATTATCTTCTGTCAAAACATCTATATCAAGTGCCAATGCTTTAATTTCACGCACCAGAACTTTAAAAGACTCTGGTATACCAGCATCTGGAGTATTTTCTCCCTTGACAATTGCCTCATAGATTTTTGACCGTCCAGTCAAGTCATCACTTTTAACTGTTAACACCTGCTGCAAAGTATATGCTGCACCATAAGCCTCCAGTGCCCATACTTCCATTTCTCCGAAACGCTGACCACCGAATTGTGATTTTCCACCCAGTGGCTGCTGCGTTACCAGCGAATACGGACCGATTGAACGAGCATGGATTTTATCATCGACAAGATGACACAGTTTTAACATATACATTGGCCCAACAGTTACTTCATGATCAAACGGCTCACCTGTACGTCCATCCCTTAACTTTACTTTCCCGCTTCGAGGCAGTTGCGCTTCATCAAGCAAAGCAACGACATCCTCATAACTTGCTCCGTCAAATACAGGTGTAGCTATGCGTAAACCTAGTTTCTGTGCAGCCCAACCCATGTGAGTTTCCAGTATCTGCCCGACATTCATACGTGAAGGAACGCCAAGAGGATTCAAAATTATATCCACTTGTTTTCCGTCAGGAAGATAAGGAAGGTCTTCAACCGGAAGTATTTTTGAAATAACACCCTTATTACCATGACGTCCAGCCATTTTGTCACCAACAGACAATTTTCGTTTCTTTGCCACATAAACTTTAACCAGCTGTAACACACCTGGTTTTAATTCATCACCGCGTACGACCTTGTCTATTTCTTTGTCAAGTTTATCCTCAAGCTTCGAAATCATATCGTTGGCTTTATATAAAACCGGTTCGGCTAATTCGTTTTTCTGTGAATCTTTACACAATCCGTCCTTGAAAGAAATATTTCGCAGATCCAACCTTGACAGCATCGTACGCGTCCATTTCTTTCCTTCAGATACCAGGACTTCACCAGAATGATAATCAGAAATTTCATTTGCAACAGTATCTGTCAAATATTCTCCAAGCTTATCAATCCGGACCTTTTCGATCTCCATTATCTGCTTTGTAATTTCAGCTTTGAGCTCATCGATACGCTTTTTATCCTTTTTCTTTGAAAGTTTATCACGTTCCTTACGTGAATATATTCTCGTATCGATAACAATACCTTTTAATCCCGGTGGAGATTTCAATGAAGAATCCCGGACATCACCTGCTTTTTCACCAAAGATAGCCCTTAACAATCTTTCTTCAGGCGATAGCTCAGTTTCACCTTTTGGTGTTACCTTTCCAACCAGTATATCTCCGGCTTCTACTTCAGTTCCGATTCGGACAACTCCGTTCTCATCAAGATCCTTCAAAGCTTCTTCACTTACATTCGGAATTTCTCTTGTTAACTCCTCTGGTCCGCGTTTTGTATCCCGGACTTCAGTTTCAAATACTTCTATATGTACAGAGGTATAAACATCCTCTGCGACAAGCCGTTCTGAAATTATTATCGCATCCTCAAAGTTAAACCCACGCCAGGGCATGAAAGCTGCAGTTACATTTCGCCCTAATGCCAATTCACCTTCACTGGTAGCATGACCATCAGCAAGTACATCACCCGCTTTAACCTCCTGGCCAGCTTTAACACATACCTTTTGATTGATACATGTATCCTGATTCGACCTTTCGAATTTGACCAGTTCGTAGTTGTCAAATTCAGTCAACCCGAGAATATCCGCACCGGTATTATCTTTATTTTTCCGTACAATTATTCTGTTTGCATCAATTTTTTCAATAACACCCGGATTTTTGGCGATCACCATACAACCGGAATCCATTGCAGCTCTGGCCTCTAAGCCAGTCCCGATAAAAGGAGGTTCAGTACGAAGCAGTGGAACAGCCTGACGCTGCATGTTGGACCCCATAAGTGCCCTGTTTGCATCATCATTCTCCAGGAAAGGAATTAATCCGGCAGCAATACTCACTAACTGCATTGGAGAAATATCCATATATGATATTTCCTGAGGAGAAACAACGGGAAAATCTCCCCTGTATCTTGCAAAAATCAGATTTTCTGTAAATTTGCCATCCTTATTTACAGGAGTATTTGCCTGTGCAATAATAAAATTGTCTTCCTGATCTGCAGTAAGATATTCTATTTCACCCGTCAGGTTTCCGTTTTCTACTTTCTGATATGGAGTTTCGATAAATCCGAACTCATTAACTCTTGCGAAAGTACTTAAAGACGCAATCAACCCGATATTGGGTCCTTCAGGTGTCTCAATAGGACAAAGTCTTCCATAATGCGTATGATGAACATCACGAACTTCAAAACCAGCCCTTTCCCGAGTTAATCCTCCAGGCCCCAACGCACTGACCCTTCTTTTATGGGTCAATTCAGAGAGCGGATTTGTCTGATCAAGAAACTGTGAAAGCTGACTTGATCCAAAAAATGCCTGAATAACAGTAGAGACAGTTCTGGCATTTATTAAATCCTGAGGAGTTATATTCTCGGTATCACGCAGACTCAGTCTTTCTTTTATCGTCCTAACCATTCTTGTTAAACCGACTGTAAACTGAGCAGCAAGCAGTTCACCAACAGAACGAACCCTTCTGTTTCCGAGGTGATCAATATCGTCGATAAAACCAACACCTGCATTTAATCCTATCATGTATTTAAATGCAGCAATAAAATCATCACGTGTCATTGTAGTAATGCCTTCAGGCGGAACAACACCAAGTCTGGTATTCATTCTGTATCTTCCGACACCTCCCAAATCATATCTCTTTTCATCAAAAAAGAGGCGTTGAATCAAATTTCTTGCAGTTTCAACATTTGGTGGATCGCCTGGCCGCATAGTAGCATACATGAAAAAGAGCGCTTCTTCCTCAGATTTTGTAGGATCTGAAGCAAGCGTATTTCTTATTATCATGTTTTCCGGATTTGGCACATCTCTTAATACTTCAACATTTTTAATACCATTCTGAAGAATTATTTTCCATTTTTCTTCAGTAATAATTTCATTTGCATCTACAAGTATTTCACCAGTTTCTTCATTGAAAACTGTCCTTGCATTTACATTCCCCAATATATTTTCTTTATTTTCGTCTGTAACCTTAATTCTTACAGTATCATGAAAAAGCCCCAGAATCATTTCATCACTCGAAAACCCAAGGGCACGGAGCAGAATTGTGGCTGGCATTTTTTTCCGTCGATCAATATTTATCGTCAAAACATCATCGACATCCATTAGAACTTCAACCCACGAACCTCTTTGTGGAATAATTCTTGCAGTAAGGAGTTTTTTTCCATTAGGGTGTGTAATTTCGTCAAAAGTGATACCAGGTGACCTGTGTAACTGACTTACAATTACTCTTTCGGCACCATTTATAACAAACGTGCCCCTTTCAGTCATCAATGGTATTTCGCCAATGTAAACCTCATTGGTAATCTTTTCAACAAATTTTTTTGTTTCACCATCCTGCTCAAAAACGAGCAAAGACATGTCTACTTTTAACGGAGCAGCATAAGTCATACCCCGTTCTTTACATTCTTTAAGAGTATATTTAGGAATCCCGAGTTTATATCCTTCGTATTCAAGAGAATAATATCCCTTGACATCATTAACAGGAAACAGACTTTGGAAAGCTCTGTGTAATCCCTGTTTTTTCCGCAAGCGCGGTGGTGTATCAGGCTGTAAGAAAGCCTCATAAGATCTGGTTTGAATTTCCAGAAGATTAGGAAGCTCAGCCACTCTCTTGATACGGGAATAGCTTTTTCTATCTACCATTCGCACATCCCCTTGATGTTAACCATTGATTTTAACATTAATTATAAATAACACAAGACACCTTGTCTAAAGGCGTCTTGTGCCGCATGCAGGCATATAGTATTTGGTTAGAATAATAATATTTTTCTTTGACACATCCTGTAAATCAGGCATTATTTAATTTCTACCGAACCACCGGCTTCTTCGATCTCTTTTTTCAGCTTTTCAGCTTCATCTTTCTCAATACCTTCTTTTACAGCTTTTGGCGCGCCATCAACCAAGTCTTTTGCTTCTTTAAGGCCAAGCCCTGTTATAGCCCTAACTACCTTGATTACCTGGATTTTCTTATCGCCAGATGACGTCAGAATTACATCGAATTCTGTTTGTTCTTCCGCAGCTGCAGCACCACCACCTGCAGCAGGAGCTGCAACGGCAACCGGTGCGGCAGCCTTGACATCAAATTTTTCTTCAATCGCCTTGATAAGATCGGAAAGCTCCAGGACGGTCATCCCGCCGATCGCGTCGATAATTTCTTCCTTAGTTAAGGTAGCCACATGAACCTCCGTTTAAATGAAATGAAATTTAATTCGTTTTAATTTTCCGATTATTGTACATTATTTTTTTGTTTTTTTACAGCTTCAAGAGTCCCGACAAGTTTTGACAGTATACCATTAAGAACACCGGCAAAATTCTGTACTGGTGCCTGCAGACATCCTAACAACTGTGACAACAGGATTTCTTTGCTTGGTATATCAGCCAGTTTTGCTGTATCCTCACCACTGAAAACAGATCCATCCACATAAGATATTTTAAATGGAAATATTTCCTTGTTTTCTTTCTGGAAATCCCTTATAATTTTGGCAGGTATCGTACCTTCATCATTTGTAATGGTTACAGCAGTAGGTCCCTTGAAAAAAGGAGAAAGCTCATCTTTACCAATACGGTCACAGGCTATTTTGGCAAGAGTATTCTTTACTACTACCATCCGAATACCATTATTTCTGAGATCTGCACGTAATTTTGTTACCTTTTCAACATTTATTTTGTTGTTATCGGTTAAGTAAATTCCAGTTGCTTCCCGAAACTCTTTCTCCAGCTCCTCAATAACAGATTCTCTTTCAACTCGTGTCGACATTGCCCTAAACCCTTTTTATGAATGATCCGTTTTTATGAATGATCCGTTATAATTTCAAATCATTCTGATTAATTTTTAATCCCTGACCCATAGTACTTGTAATAGAGATTTTTTTGACATATTGCCCTTTTGCAGCAGCAGGCTTTGCTTTATAAACAGCATCCATGAAAGACTTTGCGTTTTCCAGAATTTTCTGTGATTCAAAAGAAAGCTTTCCAATAGGAACATGAAGAATAGCGGCTTTATCAACCCTGAACTCCACTTTACCTTTTTTTATTTCTTTAACAGCTCTTGTAACATCATTGGTAACAGTGCCGACTTTCGGATTTGGCATCATACCACGAGTTCCAAGAATTTTTCCAAGCCTTCCGACAATTTTCATCATATCCGGAGTAGCTATAACTGAATCAAAATCAAGCCATCCGCCTTTTATTTTCTCGGCCAGGTCTTCCCCACC
>DATGNN010000094.1:0-6209 GCA_035306725.1 Chitinispirillaceae bacterium
TTATTTTATGTTTTCCCTCAAGTTTGTCAATTTTAAAGCCATTTCTGTTTACTGCAATATAGATCTGGTAATCGGCAACCATATCTGTTCTGCTGTGTACAAGTACAATTTCTTTTGTCATTTCCAGAGGAAATTCGTTCAACACTTCCCTGAGCACCTCAATAACATTCTCATTTTTTGAAAAAAACCGGTTTTTTCTCAGTTTCTCAAAGAGCAGAAACGGATCAGATTCGTGCATGTTTAAGTAAAAATTTGATGCAGGAACGAGGTCGAAAACCTCATTACCGTTTTGTTCCACCTGCTCATGTTTCTGTTCTTTTTTCGAATAGTCCAGAGCTTTACGGAACGGATAAACCACAACTATATTATTCACTTTAAATCTGTTTTTCAGGTTTCCAGGCAGCTGATCAAAAATCATTCTCCATGCAACACTTCCATGCCTGGGAAGTATCTGAATGACCAGGTCATTTATACCCACATATCCGTCAAGATCCTTGACAACTCTTTTCCAGCTTCTGACAAATAAATGTTTCACATTGTGTCTCTGTTCAGGAAAAAGATGAACGATTTCATTAAAAGTCTCTTCCTCAGAAATTATGAACCATTCGGTTGAAACCGCTTTTCTCAACTCCTTTAAGGAGTTTATTGTATCAATAAATCCGTTCTGCCTGTAAACATAAGGCGGGACTATTAAAACGATTCTCTCCATTATGCTCAATGGTTTTACTATTCTGGTAACAAAAATCATCTTGTCGCACATTTTCGCAATTTTTTCTGTAGTAGTTTCGTAAAATGAGCTTATAAACTGTCCGCTTTTACTCCAGCCAACAATCAGCTTTGAGATTCTCTGTTCATTGACTGCCCTTACAATTGCTGATGGAATGTTGTAGTCGATTTTATTTAATGGCACAATAGCTCTTTGAACTCCGCCAGCCCTGACACTTGCTTTAGTCAGAATGGTTTCTCCTTCAATTATCTCTTTTTCCACATCCGGACCCTCCAGTGCGATATGAAGTGGGTAGAGGGGTTCATGGCTGGTATCAGGATGAAGCAAAAATGCAAAATCCATAAGGTCTATAACATTATCGTGACCTGAAATCGGTATAAGAATTCTTTCGAGCTTTTCTCCACCGGATAAATCCTGAACACCTTTTTCACTCAGAGCCACTTTTCTGGCATATTTTTGTGTAAGAATAGAACCAAAAAAACATGTAGCCACAATCATTACAATTGTACCGGTAAGAATATCTTCCTCGAAAATCCCTATGTTGTAAGCAACCAGAACAACCGCAAGTGTTGCTGCGGCCTGGTTGACACTCATTCCGAAAACAAGGCCCTGTTCAGGTTTTGTAAATTTTACAATTTTACTGAAAACCCTTGATGCCAGATCTTTTGAAAAGAATGCAACGAAAGTCATTATAAAAGCGACTTTGAGAGCGGAGGTTTCGGTAAAAAGCACTGATGGATCTATAAGCATACCTACCGAAATAAGGAAAAACGGTATAAAGAGCGAATCACCTACAAATCTTATCCTGTTCATCAGAACACTTTTACCCGGAATCAAAGGATTCAGTATTAAACCTGCCAGAAAAGCTCCGATAATAGGTTCCAGACCAACAAGGTGAGAAAAAAATGAGGAAACAAAAAGAGCAGTAATTACAAAAACGTAATCCTCAACTCCACTTTCAGTTACAAAATACCGAAAAAACCAGACCGTTATTTTAGGAAGAAAGAAAACTACGGAAAAAACATAGATCCCCGAATAGGTAGCAAGTCTTAGCCAGAATGCCAGATCAAGCTCCCCTGTTTCTGCAGCAATGATAACAGCAAAAACCACAAAAGCAAGTGTATCTGTAATGATCGTACCCCCAATGGTAGCTGTTACAGATTTCTTCTGTGCAAGTCCCATACGACTGACAATAGGGAAAGTAAGCAGTGTGTGGGATGAAAACATGCTTGCCAGCAGTATTGATGAAGGGAGATTGAGGTTTAACAGGTAATATCCGGCAAGAGTACCGGAGATCAGGGGTATCAGAAATGTCAAAAGCCCGAACATCACACTATGGTGCTTGTTCTTTTTTATCTCTTCAAGATTAATCTCAATCCCGGCCTGAAACATTATATACAACAAACCGATAGTTCCAAGAAGTTCTATGGTCCTGTCACGTTCAAGCACATTTGTTACATATGGACCCAGTATAATCCCAAAAAAAATCAACCCGATTATGCCCGGCAACCTTACTCTTTCAGCCAAAAGAGGCGCTACCAGCACCGCCATCATTACTATCGAAAAGATCACAACAGGATCGTGTACAGGGAAAATATCCATTAATAAAAACCTCTGAATTCTTATACAAACGTATTGATAATCTTGAGAGATTTGGCTAATTCAAGGTAATAGTAAACCGGCATTGATTAAGCAAATCACATTCCACCACTTGCGCATTTCAGGTTAACGCTCAAGGCTTACAAGGAACCTTATTATCCGGCTTTGTACCAGTATAGAATGCAAAATAATTTCTGAGCGACTTCTATTCTCTTTAATTTTCGAAATGGTGTATGTTTTGCCAAGCGCACAAGCCCCCGACATTTTCAGACAAAGTCGGGACTTGATTATTATAGCCCCTATTTTTACCAACAACAGCAGCAACCGGAACAAGGAGCGCAGGGGCAGCCGAGCATGAAAATGCTGATGAACCGGATACGCCTTACCAACGAAAATGCCGAGTGACTTGAGCAGCCCTGATAAAGACGGTATATGAGGTGGACTCTCGAAAATGCCCTAAGTGCGGCGGAATCATGAAAATCATCAGTTTTATAAAAGACTATACCTTTGATTGAGCGGATTCTCAAACATTGCGGCAAGAAGAATTTTTGAGTACATATATGTCATTGGATTCAAGACACAAACTCTCGATCCATAACCATTGAACCTGTGAACCATTACCTTTTCCAGGAGTTCATCTGAAAGCTAATATAATCAATAAAATAGCATTCTGAACAAAAAACATTTCTCTAATTAATTTTTTTTGACAACACTTCAGATCAAACATATCTTCGATTTGATGAAAAAGTGATTGGTTGGTCTGAGCTGAATCCAGAAGAGTTGTGGGTGAATGTTGTGCCTGTTATAAGAAAAGTTGCGGTGGTATGCCCCAAAGCGATTTGTGGGCTTAAAGCAATCGGGATTTCGTACAAGATACATGGACTGGGGGGGGGAGCGTTGACTCAAGCCATAAGGTCTTACGGCCTGCTATTATTTGGTGTGATGAACGAGGCTGTAGCGATTGGAAACGAAACTGCAAAACCATGGGCGCCACTGTTGCAATATTCAATTAAATGCCATGTTGAAATGAGTTTTTGGCCGGATACCAGACAACATTGAGCTACAGGCGCATAACAACCCACTCAAATTGTTTGCTCCCGATAAGAGTCTGATGTTATTCCTGTTTGTCTAAAACATCAAAAAGCCTATCAGTTTATTTTGAAAGATACTATATTTACTGAATTTGGATCAAGAACACTGTAATTAACTAAATTAAATAGCAGGTAATTTTTCTTAACTCTTAGTATTACTTAAGATTGCCCGAATTAAATCAAATGGGAAAAGTATGATAAAATTTTTAAAAACAATTTATCGGAGTGTTGTTCGCTGGCTATTTATAGCTGCTATTGTTAAGTTTTATATAGTTTTAAAGTATAAACGCCTTAATCAATTACATGGCAAAAAGAAACACGCGAATACACCCTGGGTATGTGAGTTTCAATTCAATGTTGATCGCTGGGTAGATTATATCAATGAAGTTTACACAGATTATTTTGAAAACTCTGACCTGAATCTGGAAACAATCAAGGGGAAGAGGATTCTTGAAGTTGGACCTGGCGAAAACCTTGGTGTGGCACTGAAGTTACTGTCTGCAGGTGCTTCGCAGGTTGTATGTGTTGACAGATTTCATTCCTTGATAGAAGAAAATAAACAGCTTGAAATTTATAAAGAAATTTATTCACAAATGAGCAAAATGGAACAGGATAAATTTCAGACTGCAATCAGGATAACAGATGATGGCTTTAATTTTAATAAAGACAGGTTAATTTATTTAAACAAGTCGATCGAAGAACTGAATTCTATTTACCCTGAACCCTGTTTTGATATTATAATATCCCGCGCTGTGCTCGAACATGTCTTTTCGATTGATTCAGCAATGGAGACAATGGATACCCTGCTGAAAAAAGGTGGATACATGCTTCACGAAGTAGATTTTCAGGATCATGGTATCTTTACCGGATATGGTTTACATCCGCTTACATTCCTAACGATCAAAAATAAGACATGGTTAAAGATGACCAGCAACATAGGTGCTCCTAACCGTATGCTTCCCGGGTATTACCGATCCTTTTTTGAAGCTCATGATTATACTTTCAAAACAAAAATCGTGCGTGTTTTTGGTTCCAGTAAAAAAGTAAGCCTGAATAAATTACCAAAATCTGAATATAACGATAAATATTTAAATAGCCTTACAAACCAGATAATGAATAAATCAACTTTTACCTGCAGAGATGATCTGAGAGTCGCTGCAGCATTTTTCTGCGCCAGAAAATCATAATAACACACATTGTGTGTTATTATGTTGTCATATCAGACCAGGGTTTCGTCCAATAAATGACACCTTCTGTCTGGACTGTTTCTTTTCTCTTCGATAAAGCAGACTTCAATAATTTCTTCTTATTAATATCAAATGACCAGGTCGAGAATCCCTGTTGCGCACTGTACTCTTTAATCGAAGGCGCCTGTTTTATGTCGTGCTATGTGGTAGGGCGAAACATATTTACTTTGTGTTAGTAACACCCATCCTCCTTATACGTTTTTGCTTTGACTATTTCATCTGAAAAACCTGGTATCGTCATTTTAAACAAGCTGCTTGACCTAAGAAAGATTTCTGTAAAACTAACGATATCGCATTAGATAACTGACATTATCACCTCTATTTATTGACCGAATACACACACTCCACTTAAATATGATATTATCTATAACTAAAATTAACATCTGAATAAATAAAGATTATCATGCTCGTCGAGCGCACATGGGCATGTGGGAAGCTGTTTCTGGTTCCATTTAAAAAATAGTAATGGTAAACAATCTGAAAATATGGACATTCTAATTTTGTTTAAATCGGTTCAGATTTACATGAAATAGTAAAAACGATAGTTAAGGCCCCGCCCCCAATCCCGACCTCCAGTTATTTAAATACAAAACCTGATGGGAACTTTTAATTGTCGTTATGGGTAAGTATAATTGTCGCTAACCACTTTGCCACTTGTGCGATGTGCGGCTACCTTTTATGCCCAGCGGCTATGGAGCGGATCAGATAAAACTGCGCCACTCGGAATCAGCGGCGACTACAAATCAAGCTTGTTCTGCTTTTCGAGATTCTCGTGCGCTCGCTTCTTGATGTCGGCTCCAAGGTCTTTCCAACCCTGGAAACTAAAGATAGGCTTACCGAGCTTCTTCTTTGCGTAATAATTATTGGTTATGACAATGACAAATTCGACACCCACTATGTAAATTGCGAACCGTTTGTAAGAAAAACCTCCCCCGAATCTTCCAAGAAACATCATAGCTATTGATGCTATTGCCAAAGCAATAAGAAAGAACAGACTAACGGTGAATCCGAATGCAGTAGTATGGTTGGACCTTTTCTGAAGGTCTTTGTTGTAAAGAAACATAATGATAAGGGCTATGTTCGTAGCCAAGAACCTTACATAATATGAAATTCAGAAGTAGCCATAGAAGAAAAAGAAGTACCGCCAAAATGACGACTTGTGCTTCAGGTTGAGCGTTTAGGTATATGAAAAAGGATTCGTGCGTCACCTTCCATACCTTTCCGCAGCAATAGAAGTCCCCACACCTACCGCTTCATAAACATTCGTTTCGGAGATGCCGTTGTCAACAAACCCCGAGCATATGCACCAAGTTGCGTGATATCGGCAAGAACTTGAGGATGTCGTTGGAAAAACAGATCGTACCGCTGCGCAGGAGTTGTTTTGAAAGAACGTATTCCCTTTTTTCTGATTTTAATTTCTGAAACATGGCAACAACTTTAAGCGAAAAAACAAAACTCTTCTCACAACTCGGATTTGTTTTTACATCGCTCATGTTCCGGCTCCTGTTCCCATTCATTCAATTCCAAATTCCAAATTCCAAATTC
>DATGNN010000095.1:0-3721 GCA_035306725.1 Chitinispirillaceae bacterium
TTACTCCCCCACCCCAAAAAAAGATACTAAGCCATATTTCACTTAATCATAATTCATATACATTGAAATGTAATTGGAGCCTGCAAGAGTAGCGTCTGGGCAAAAACGATTCCATGTCTGTTAAAAGTCACATCACCTGATTCGTGTTATCAAGATAATTATTCATACCCTTCAATAATTTTCATATTCGTTATCGAAACTGCAACAGGCTTTCAGTCTAGTATAAGCTTACCGACAGTACTGTCTGAATCAACTTTTACGACAGACCATTCATCAGGGATATTCAGAGCCATAATCATGCACAATCAGTAATTAAATTAGAGAGTTTATGAAAAGGACTCGCAACATGGAATAGTTACTATTTATTTAGGTCATAATTAATTGATAGACAGTTTGTTGTTTCACTATTTTATGTTATATTCATACCGATCCTGTCCGGGAGGAAAATTTATGGCACTTTCTGACGTAATCAAGACGACACTTGATCAAATTCAATATATAGCCAAAACAGAAACAATTATTGGCGAACCTGTTAAGGCTGGTGAGGTAACATTAATACCTGTATCCAGAATATCTGTGGGTTTTGCAGCCGGTGGAGCAGGAAAAGACGAAAAATCCGGTAATGGTACAGGCGGCGGTATAAATGTAGTACCGATTGCTTTTGTCTCAGTTTGTGGTGATCATGTTCAAATTCATCCTGTTAACCCATCTGAACCGAATCTGGGTAAAGCTCTTTCAATGTTACCTGACATAGTAAAAAAAGTATCAAAATATGTTAAGAAAAAAGATGAAAACTGCAAGGAAAAAGATAAAGAAAAGGATTAGTTCCCATTTTTTTTAATGAGTTGTTAAAACCGGAAGAAAGTGATTTCGACTTTTAAATGTCTAACCAGACTGGCTTCTGGTTAGACATTTTAACAATTTTTACCACTCAGATTTCACACATATTAGTTTATTATATTTAATATTTTTGTTGACTAAAGCATTGTCAGCCAATAGCAGCTTCTTTGATTTCGATCAGGTTTTATAATCAATAAAAATAAGGAGACATACAATAGATGTTTGATAAAAGTAATCCAAAATATTTATGGGTTTCCAACGACTCATTTAATGGTGATGGAACCTGGGAAAATCCTTTTGGAAAAATTGAGTCAGCACTTGAGAGGGTTCAACCAGGCAATACTATTATCCTAAAAAATGGTACTTATTATAATGATATAACTATTCAGGTTAGCGGTACAACTCATATGCCTATAAAAATCGTTGCACAAGAAAAAGGAAAAGTAGAAATACACGGAGCCTGCTGGTTTTTATATGATGTTTGTGATTTTATTATTTCGGAACTGACATTTAAGCGTTCTCCAAATGGTGCGATCTCTGTAATTGGAGCCTGTCAGAGAAATCGGTTCAATGATCTTCGTTTTATTGATTGTGGTACTGCCGATAAAACAACATGTACGATGTTTTTTGGTGGTTCAGGTGCCCAATGCAATCTTGTCGAAAATTGTTCATTCGAACAACAGAAAATAATTCATCCTGAAAAATACAGCCCTGAAAATGCAATTATTGGTCTTATGGTAACCGATGGTGATATTTTTGAGAAAGATTATATTAAAAACCATGTTTTCAGACGTAATCGGTTCGTCAATTATCAACATGGTATACTTTTGGGAAGTAATGATTCTTCTGAAAATCAGGGGAGCCATGTTATCGAATATAACACATTTGAGAATTGTTACCGTGATGGAATTACAATAAAATGCAGTGATACCCAGATCAGAGGAAATCTTATTACGAATTGTAGAAATAATTCGATTTTAATTCAGGCTGGAACTGGATCAGTAATAGAAAATAACCGAATCACAGACTCAAATAATGGAATTCTGGTTCATGATTGCGGCCATACAATTCAAAACAACTGTATTGTCCGATGCAATGGACCAGCAATTACAGTTTGTGGAAATCCAAATGATCAGTATAATGCCGCAAACAATCTTTTAATTGAGAAAAACACCTGCATCAACTGTGGTACATACTCTTCTGAAAACCGTGTATCCGGCATTAAAATTGAATCAGGTACAACCTGCATTGTGAGAAAAAATCTTTTTCACGGAGAAGGGAAACCTTGTCATTTCACCTCTCAGGCACAGGAAACAAAACCCGATGTTTCATCATGTTATCTGATAGAAGATAATGTAGTTTCAGGAAAATGTGAAATCATGAATGGTTTTTTTCCTAAAACCATCTCTTTTATTAATAAAGAATCTGATAATTTCGAAAATGATTCTAATTATGGGGCACAAGGCTGGATGCTAAAACCAGAAACGTTTAATCCTGATGTTGACAATGTTGATAGTGGTATTGACTATAGAATGTTAGGCATGTTAAGCGAAACCATTGATGCTGAACAGTGTGACTAACTATTAATAGAGCATTTGTCAACAATTACCTTATCTGGTATGATAAACAACCCTTTAATTTCTATTCCGAACCTGTATTTTCAAGTGTGCTCTTGAAGTATTCCAGAACACACACCACCAGCTGAACCAGGTTTAAATAGTTTGGGTAACTAAACATTTTAAATATGTTCAACTCGATTCTATAAACCACGTTATTTATAGGCCATGTCTTCGATGGGACGGACTATCTTATAGCTCTTTAAATAAAGATAAAAAAACAGTCCGTCCCCAAACGAAACGATTGCATTTGCCTGACAAATCAGTGACTTACGGGTGTGGCACGGGATAGAGTGCCATACATTTCTGCCGTTCTCAAGACCAACGGGGCAACGTAATGCTGCTTGAAATGCCTTGCCCGCGACACAGAGCTGTTTCAACTCTTTCCACTTATAGTTCTTTCCAAGATATTTCACTTACTTTTTTCATCAGATTTTTGCAGTAACTATTTAAGCTGGCAAGCACTTGTGATGAGTATTTTATTGTGGCGGTTCCTGTACCAAATGTTGACACCTCGCCGTCTGTCAACGTGACAACTGCACCCAATATTTCTGCATTTCCACTGATTTTTGCCATTCTGTCACAAATAATTAGCCCTTTAAATTTTCCGTCTGTTATTTGCAGTTCAGCTGATTTATATGCATTATGAACAATTAATATACCTTCAGATTCTCCAAAATGAACAGGCCCGACGTAATCCTGTGTAAGATAAACCAGTCCCTGAAATGGGGTGTTTAAATTATTTATTTTATATGAATCAAGTGCTCCGTGAGGCAGCCCAAGAAACGCTTCAGGGGAACTAAGAGAAGCACTTACTGGCATATGCTCCTCTGATACAATACCTCTGAGAGAATCTATTAATTTCTTGTCTACTGGCAGCTCGCCATTTCCACCAACTGTAGAACTACCCTCTACCGATAAGTAACCGCTGGTACTTACGCCATACACACCGTTACCTGCCAAAATTCCGGTTGAGTCATAATCTCTTCCATCTACTTCAATATTACCTTTTACAATGATACTGTTACGGGCTGTTATGGCACCCTTTACCGGGGGAAAAGGAATAATAAAATCCGGCAAAAATTCAGCCACAACACTAATTTTAGAAATTAGATCATGAACGAAACCGCTGCTTGTAACCCATATTGTATCCAGATTCATTGTGGAACTACATGTAACACTGAATTTTCCATTTTCGAATGGATGCAGATTGTAAACAGATTCTGTATGATTTTTGGGTTTATAAAAACCCCATCTGATTTCAC
>DATGNN010000096.1:0-5424 GCA_035306725.1 Chitinispirillaceae bacterium
CTGCAAGTTCAGGGTAACCGGCATGGGTCTGGCTGCAATCAGAATAGTTGAACGTGAACCTCACAAAACAATTAAAGTAGCAGGTGAGGGTAATCTTCCTCTTGGATTTACCTTTTGGATTCAGTTGATTCCGGTAACAGCCTTTCAGACCAAAATGCGGTTAACCCTGCATACTGATATGAATATGATGATAAAAATGATGGTTGGAGATCGGTTAGAAGAAGGGGTGAATCAATTGGCTGATACACTTGCTACCTTACCTTATGAATAACAGTTTATAAAACAAATTCAATTTCTTTGAAGGCATATGATTCTGTTTTTCCCTCACGGTTGGTAAGTTGTAGGTGTCCAAATTCTCCGATGCCGGTGATACATCCTTCAAAAACCTGGTCGTTTTTTTTATACAAAGCCCATTCCTTGTACCTGAATAAATGTTTGAGGTAGGAGGAATCAATTTTAACTAGTTCGCCCAGTTGAAGTTGCAGAAACAGATCCATAATAATTAAACGAAGCTCTGATGCTGTCTTAAGAATATCGGTATCAATGCCCTTTATTTGTCTGACAGATACCGGATTTGGCAGGTCATCACTAAACTCTTGCTGATTTAAATTAAAGCCTATGCCTGCCACTGCCGAATGCAGCACACTACCCATTACAGAAGTTTCGATCAATATCCCTGCAATTTTTTTATGCTCAACATAAATGTCGTTAGGCCATTTAATGGTTGCTTTGATGTTGTTGTTTTGCAGCCATTTAATCATTGCGATGCTCACGATTTTTGATAAGTAGAATTGCAAGGGTGCAGGCAGGAATTTAGGAAACAATATTAAACTAGCTAAAAGGTTCTGTCCTGGAAGGCTGTGCCAATGATTTTGGCGTTGTCCTCTTCCTTTATTTTGATAATGTGCCAAAACGACAGTGCCATTGTCTACGGATTTGTCTGAAATTAAATGATTGGCATAGTTGTTGGTTGAATCAATTTCAGATAAAACAATAATATTTTTAAATTCCTTTTCCATTAATAAATGTTATTAAACTATCCTGAATTAGTTTGGTTTAGTTGGGGACAAAGTTGAAAAATTATTGGAACATTATATAATCATTGGTCATAAATGAATTTTCAAAAAATTAGATAAAGCAAAAAGTATATCTTTGTAGAGTTAAAAGTTTTTTATGGATAAAAACACAGAAAGCACAGAAAAAATTAAAAACGCAATTCTTGAAGGAATAAGGAAGATAAAAGGGAAAGAATTAACAATAATAGATTTAAAGACCATTCATTATTCGGAATGTGATTTTTTTGTTATTTGCCATGGCACCTCTACCACACATGTAAGTTCTATTGCGCAGTCGATTGAAGAGACAGTGAAAGAGGAAACAGGGGTAGATGCTTTTCATACGGAAGGGTATAAGAATGCAATTTGGATACTGCTAGATTATGGCGAAGTAATTATACATGTGTTTCATGAACAAGCCAGAACCTTTTATAATCTGGAAGGTTTGTGGGCAGATGCCAAAATAACAAAAACAGAATAAGTAACAGCGATAAGTTATGACAGACAGGAACAACAATAAACGGCCTGTGCCGCCACCGAATCAATTCAATTCGGGCGGTCAGCGTAATGATAAAAAGAAACCCAAACCACCAAAATTTAATGCATATTGGATTTATGGTCTGATTGCATTAATTTTTATTGCAGTTCAGTATTATCTGAGCAACAGCAGTGGCCCGGTTGAGACCAATTGGAGTGAGGTTAAATCTACAATGTTGGCAAATGACGATATTGAACGCATTGTAGTTGTAAATGAAAAGAAGGCAAATATTTACCTCAAGAAAAACAGTATTGAGAAATACAGTGATCAATTTGAAGATCAGTTTGCCAGTCCTTCGGAGGAAGGCCCTCATTTTACTTTTACGATTGGGTCGGTAGAGACCTTTGAACGTAATCTGCGTGAAGCACAGGATGGAACAAGTTCGGAGGTGCTGCCTGAATACAAGGAGGAAAGAAACTGGGCAGGAGAAGTGCTATGGACTATAGGGCCATTTGCATTGATCATTATCCTATGGTTGTGGATATTCAGAAGAATGAGCCGGGGAGCTGCCGGAGGATCGGGAGGAATATTCAATGTTGGAAAGTCGCAGGCAAAGATATTTGATAAAGATCAGCGTGTTACTGTATCATTTAAAGACGTAGCCGGACTTGCGGAGGCAAAACAGGAGGTGGAAGAGATTGTGGAGTTTCTGAAGAATCCTTCTAAATTCACCAAACTGGGAGGGAAGATACCTAAAGGAGCATTATTGGTTGGGCCTCCCGGAACAGGAAAAACTTTATTGGCAAAAGCTGTTGCCGGTGAAGCGGAGGTGCCATTTTTCTCTATGTCGGGTTCCGATTTTGTGGAGATGTTTGTAGGGGTAGGAGCCTCCAGGGTTCGCGATCTATTTAAACAGGCAAAGGAGAAAGCTCCTTGTATTGTTTTCATTGATGAGATTGATGCCATTGGACGTGCCAGAGGTAAGAACCCTAATTTTGGTTCGAACGATGAACGTGAAAATACACTTAACCAGTTGCTGACTGAAATGGACGGTTTTGATACAAATAGTGGTGTAATTATACTTGCCGCTACAAACCGTGCCGATGTGCTGGACAGAGCGTTAATGAGAGCAGGCCGTTTCGACCGCCAGATACATGTTGAATTACCCGACCTGCAGGAACGTGGTGAAATATTTAAAGTTCACTTACGTCCACTCAAATTGAACGAAGATGTAAGAGTAGATTTCCTGGCCAAACAAACTCCGGGTTTCTCTGGTGCAGATATTGCGAATGTGTGTAATGAAGCTGCACTTATAGCTGCCCGTAAAAACAGGGAAACGGTTACAAAACAAGACTTTTTAGATGCTGTTGACCGAATTATCGGAGGGCTTGAAAAGAAAAATAAGATTATTTCAAAAGAAGAAAAGAAAACCATAGCTTACCATGAAGCAGGTCATGCTACCATCAGTTGGTTGCTTGAGCATGCACATCCTCTGGTAAAAGTCACCATTGTTCCGAGAGGTAAAGCTTTGGGAGCTGCATGGTATCTGCCGGAAGAACGTTCAATTACTACTAAAGATCAGCTATTGGATGAAATGTGTTCTGCCCTTGGTGGCAGGGCAGCTGAAGAAATTATATTTAAGAGGGTTTCTTCAGGAGCTCAAAATGATCTTGAGAAGATCACAAAACAGGCTTACGCTATGGTAAGTTACTTTGGGATGAGTGAAAAAGTAGGAAACGTAAGTTTTTATGATTCAACAGGACAAACTGACTATACTTTTTCAAAACCATACAGTGAAAAGACTGCTGAATTAATTGACGAAGAAGTTAAAAGCTTAATTGACGAACAATATCAGCGAGCAAAACGTGTTTTGTTAGAACATTCTGAAGGACATAAAAAACTTGCAGATCTTTTACTTAAGAGAGAGGTAATATTTAGTGAAGATCTTGAAGCTATTTTTGGAAAACGTCCGTGGGATAAGAATGAAATTGATGATTCAGATTCCGGAGAGGAAGTGAAGGCCGATGAGCCTGTTAATGAAACTCCGGTGGAACCTGAAGATAAAACGCAACAGAAAATTACAGTGCAGAATAAGTCCGAAAACTTATAATATGGAAAAAGGATGGGTTGATGTGTTTATGACTGCACAGGAATATAAAGCCACAATGGCAGTTGATATATTGGAAAGTGCAGGTATAAAGGCAGTTCTCATGAATCAACATGATTCTGCCTATAAATCGTTTGGCGATTTTGTTGTTTATGTGGAGGAAAACGAAAAACAGGCAGCCCTGGAATTACTTAAAGAGTTGAAGAATTGAAAGATTTAGCCAGACGTTCAATTACGGGTGTCGTATATATATTGCTGATGCTTGGTGGGGCTGCATTTAATCCTGTTGTATTTGCTCTGATCTTTGGAGGATTTATGTTTCTTACGCAACTTGAATTTTATAACCTTGTTGAGAAAGCAGGAAGTAAGCCAAGAAAAAATATGGGTCTTGGCATGGGAATCCTATTTTTTGTAATATGTTTTGGAATGGTTAATAGTTTGTTGCCTGTTAAATCTTATCTGATTTTTGTTCCTGCACTATCAATATTGTTACTATTTGAAGCTTTCAGTGACCGGACTGCAATTCTTCAAAACAGTGCAATTACTTTCACCGGATTCGTTTATGTGGCAATTCCATTCGGATTATTACATTTTTTTGTTCATCCTGGTTATCCTAATTATCCTGTTTTTAATTCAAATGTTCTGATTGGTGTATTTTTTATCGTGTGGATATATGATTCGATGGCTTATATGACAGGATCGAGATTGGGTAAACATAAAATCAGCAAAAGGATTTCTCCTAACAAATCGTGGGAAGGATTGATAGGAGGAGCTGTTTTTGCCTTATTGATGGGGATGTTAAATTCAGTACTCTTCCCACAGCCAACAGTTGCCGAGTGGTTGGTAATTTCAGTTCTTGTAATTATTTTTGGTACCCTTGGTGATATGTTTGAATCAATCATTAAACGACGGCTGAGGGTAAAAGATTCGGGAAAGATGCTCCCCGGACATGGTGGACTACTTGATCGATTCGACAGTCTTTTGTTTGTTATTCCGGTAGTTTATGTTTGGTTGTCGTTTTCAGGCAATATTTAGATCTATTAAAGGTGGATATAAGGAATAACAAAAAAGGGTAAAAAAAATGATTTTTTGAAGTAGGTTTGTATAGAGTTTCGATAATAAATAAATAATTTTCTAACGCGTATAATGAAAATACATAAAGAAGGACAAAAAGTAATACCAGTGGCGTTTTTTGTCCTGGCAGTAATAGATGTTATAATTTATATTTTTTTAAGAGACCATTTGATTTTCTATTTTCTAATGGCAGCTTCTTTAGTACTGGCTGCTTTAGTGGTTAATTTTTTCAGAGAACCTGTTCGCGAAGTTGAAAAGAATATGAATAATATTCTGGCACCAGCTGACGGAGAGATTGTTGAAATTTTGAAGGTTTATGAGAAAGAATATTTCAAAGATGAACGTCTTCAGGTATCAATATTCATGTCGCCGTTTGATGTTCATCAGAACAGAGTTCCGGTAGAAGGAGAAGTTGTTTATAGTCATCATAAAAAGGGAGTTTACTATCCTGCTTTTGTTAAAAAATCATCTGAAAAGAATGAGCGATGGTCGACTGTCTTTAAAATGGAGAACGGCACTGAAATAATGTCAAGACAGATAGCCGGGACAGTTGCCTAGCGAATCGTTTCCTACGTTAAACCAGGACAACAGGTGGAGCAGGGACAGGAATATGGATTCATTAGATTTGGATCGAGAGTTGATCTCTTTCTACCACTTGATACAAAAATCGAGGTAACATTACGTTCTCATTCGGTAGGAGGCAAAACAGT
>DATGNN010000097.1:0-7086 GCA_035306725.1 Chitinispirillaceae bacterium
AAAAAAAAGGAATTCTGTACTGATGATTATAAAACTGTCTGTAAAAGTATTATCAAATATCATACCAGTTAAATTTATGTATTAAAAAACAGGCATACTATTTGCAGCGTAGTATAAGCATTTTATAAAAACCAACATGGGAGGAAATATGCCGGAATTTGTCAATCCGTATATTGGGATGATGCCAGAGAGAAAAATGACAAAAGGTGAACTGCTCAGAGCATTGCGTCTATCCCTTGCCGCAGAAGAAGAAGCTACCCATATTTATGAGGCAATTGCTGATGCTTGTGATAATGAACTGGCAAGAGAGGTACTGCTTGATATTGCAAAGGAAGAACGTGTTCACAAAGGAGAGTTTCAGAGAGTTATTGAACTGCTGTTACCGGAAGAAACTGAATTGATGAAAAACGGCGCCAGTGAGGTTGAAGAGATCAGGGAAAACCTCAGAAACAATAATAAAAATGGTATAACACCAACTGTAGGAAACCTCAAAGGAAATTACATTTGAAAGGAAGGGTATTTATGGCAGATAAATTTCTTAACCGGGATGATTCACCGTTTAAAAATGAGTTCTGGAACAGAATTGATCTTACTGTAAAAAATGTTGCCATAAACCATCTAAGTGCACGGAAACTTCTTTATACTGAGGGACCGTTGGGGTTGGGGCTTCAGTTTATTCCAGGTACAGAACAGACAATTGAGGGTGAAAATCAGTTGAC
Source organism: Chitinispirillaceae bacterium (assembly GCA_035306725.1). Taxonomy (GTDB): domain Bacteria; phylum Fibrobacterota; class Chitinivibrionia; order Chitinivibrionales; family Chitinispirillaceae; genus JAAYEB01. The sequence goes on from DATGNN010000097.1 coordinate 720, forward strand.
ATTATCAGTTGCACAGCATACCCCCCTTATAATGCTCAATGCCGGATTTGCAATATCATCACGTGAAATAGAAGCGTTTTCAGAAAGTGGTGTAGAGATATCACCGAAAAACCTTATTGTCGAGACTATAAATATTTGTCACAAAGAGGATAGCATTGTCTTTAATGGTATAAAAAAGAAGAATCTTCCTGGTCTGCTTAATTATCCTGGTGTCGAACGACTGAAACTAAAACCCTGGGATCAGATTGGAGATGCAGTGGAAGCAGTTCTGGGTGGAATCGAAAAACTTGACAAGGCAGGGTTTCACGGTCCGTATAGTCTTGCTTTATCAGTGCAGCTTTATAATAAACTTTTCAGGAGATATCCCCAGGGTAATACACTGGAACTTGATCACATGAAACAACTTGTCAATGATGGAGTTATTAAAGCTGCAACAATCCCTTCAGGTGGTGTGCTTCTGGCTTCAGGAAAAGAATACGCATCCATTATCCTTGGCCAGGATCTTGTTTGCGGTTTTGAAGGACCATCAGGTAAAGATTTTATATTTACACTTTCTGAGTCAATAGCTTTGCGCATGATTGATCCGGCTTCTGTGTGTGTTCTTGAAAGCTGAGAAGAAATGACACTGGAGTTTGATTCCGGGAATGTAGTCAGACAGCCCGGGAATTTGGGTTTGTCTTATCTGATTGTTTGTAAATTCTTTCTGACAGGTTCTGTTTTTTACTGAAAAACCGCTGAAAAGACACAGCTTCCTGCACGTCCGAAAAATTTAACTTTTTGTAAATACGATTTATTATCCTGTTTCGAATTTATAATATCGAATATTTAAATTGTCAGGCTTGAATATTTAAGTTTAATAGTACCAGACTGCGGTTTTGATGAAGGCAAAATGGGAACAAGGTAATGAGTATGCAACAATTATTTACGATATCTTTCATTAAAAACCGTAATTTTTTACAGGAGCATGAAAGGAGGTACTATGAAAGTATCAGATATTATGACACATAACGTGGATTATGCTTCACCATCCGATTCTGTTCAAACCGTTTCAGAAAGGATGAGAGATGAGAATATAGGTGTTGTCCCTGTTTTTGAAAATGATCAACCAGTAGGACTTATCACCGATCGTGATATTACAATACGGGCTGTAGCTGAAGGGAAAGATCCTGTACAGACAAAAGTTTCGGAAATAATGACACACGAGGTAATTTTCTGTATGGAAAACATGGATGTTGAAGACGCTGTTCGCATTATGGAGTACAAAAAAATACGTCGATTGCTTGTAAAAAATGAATTTAATGAATTTACAGGAATTCTTTCTATTGGTGACGTAGCAATGAGCATGACCATAGAATTGACTGGTGAAGTTTTGCAGGAGGTTACCGGAACTGCATTCCCACAACGCTGATACATGGGCCAAAAAAGGCCCATTTTAATCGTTTCCTAAACACCAATACCTGCAAAATCGAGAACATCTTCAGACAGAATCCCGGATTTTGGAATCCGTTTGGCATAAAGTTGTTTCAATACTGCTTTTATTGATGGATCGGAGGAAACAATTGAAGCTATTTCTGCACCTAATCCGTTTCCATAATTATCTTCTACTGTAACAATCTTGCCACCATTATCCAAAGCCGCTTCAGTTACTGTTTCCGGGTTAACTGGTATTGAATAACAATCATATAAACTTGGTGAAATACCGGCTTCAACCAACTCTTCTACTACTTTGATACACGCATGTACCATATATCCTGTAGCCATTATTGCTACATCCTTTCCTTTTCGCAGTAGCTTGGCACCACCGATTTCAAACTTTTCGGAAGGAAGATAAAGAAGAGGAAGATCCTGCCTGATCAACCTCAGGTAACAACACCCTTTATGCTCTGTCATCAATTGAACGAATTTGTACGCTGCAACAGCACAAGCAGGATTAAGAATGACGATCAGAGGTTCACCATCATTATTATGCACAGTGGAGAGGGTACGCATATACCCCAGATCGGTAATGCCCATCTGACTGGGGCCGTCAGCTCCAATGTTGATTCCGACATGTGAACCGCAAAGTTTTATATTTGCTTCTGCAATAAGTGCCAACTCAAGTTGATCATAACCTCTTACCAGAAATTTTGCAAAAGAAGCAACAAAAGGGATGTAATTACTTTTGCTCAACCCGGCAGCAACAGATATCATATTTTGTTCGCCGATAAAACATTGGATGAAACGTTCCGGACAGGATCTTGAAAAATATTCTGTAAATGTCGAATTGCTCACGTCTGCATCCAGAACAAAAATCTGGTCGTTAATTTGTCCTGACTCTTTCAATGCCAGGCCAAAAGCGCGCCTGGTACTCATAAGGCCTTTTTGATATTTACTCAAATAGGGGTCATTTTCCAGAAGTGAATAAAAATCGGGATCTGGCAATAGTTGCAGTTTTTTTTCAGGTAAATTTTTAATTTTTTGTGGACTGGATGGATGAACTTTTACCCGATTTGTATCATGATTACACGTTTTTAAGGAATCAAGGTCAGAAAGAGCCTGGTCAAGAGTTTTTTTACTTACAGGTTTACCATGATTATCTCCCTTTAAAAGCTCTACTCCCCAGCCTTTAACTGTTTTCGCCAAAACAGCAAAAGGGTGATTTTCTTTTTTTTGTTGAAAACTTTCTAAAATCTCAGCAGGATTGTGACCATCAATATTTCTGGTATCAAAACCAAATGCTTTCAGTTTTGAAGCCAGATTTTGAGGCGATTGCTGTTTTGAAACCGGACCTGTTTGACCAAGACCATTACAGTTAAAAACAGGAATTACTTCTGTTAAACCATGATCAATAATAAAATCGCATGCTTCCCAGATTTGGCCTTCCCGGGATTCACCATCACCAATTATTACATAAATCTTCTTTTTGATTCCCTGTGCACGGGCCGATATTGCCAGACCGCAAGCACAGGATAGACCTTGTCCTAACGATCCTGTTGCGCAGTCAAAAAAAGGGAAACCTGTTGATGGGTTCGGGTGCCCGTCAAGAGGAGAATTAATTTGTCGCAATGAGAAAAGATCATCAATGGTAAGCACCTGTTTTTTGTTCTGATCAGCTCCCCAAACTCCGTTAAGATCAGCATAAGCGGCATAGATCAAAGGTACAGCATGCCCCTCACTTAGAACCAGTCTGTCGTTTGCAGGATTCCAGGGGTCATTGAGATCATATTTCATGATTTTATACATAAGGGCCGTTATTATATGAGCAAGGGATAAACTGGATGAAGGATGCCCTGAACCAGCGTGTGTTGTTATTTTCAGAACAAGTTTACATAAATAAATTGCTTTGTTTGATATTTCCTGAAATGAATCCATACTGTTTCTTTTCGTTGTTTCTGGTTTTTGACGCATAAAAATCAAAAATTGTGCCGACAGGAATACATACTGAAATCAAAACATTTTATGGTTGCATTTGCACTTTCGGGAACATTGCAGATAACATGTATTCAGTTTTTACCGGTATAGCTTTTTGTCTTGAAATAAATTTCAAAACAGCTTTTCAGTGCTTTTGTTACAGGTATTTCAGTGAATACTTATAGTCAAGTAATCTCCATTTTAAAACACTTTAAACCAGCCTGTAATAACCTAAGAAAAATAGATGCCTCCGCGATAAGTTGTATTCTGGATGGAGAGTAATATCGCAGAAACATAATTCACAATTTATGCAAAAAATGTACCGTGTGTAGTCCTTTGTGTGATGTAAGATTAAACGGACTTTACTGAAAACCAGCAGGTTTTAAATAGCAATGATTAAAAGCCGGTTTTTACACTTTGACCTTAGAATAAGGTCTTGATTGCCTGTCCACTGATTTATTCCGGACAGGTAATTATTGGCATATAATTTGAGTTTTGCCTGATTAAGACGCTTCATCCAAAATTCAAGGAGGTCCGATGTATTCAAAATCAATTCTATCCATTTTTATTGTCTTTACTTTATCATTCTTTACATTTGGTAATGAACCGCTGCAATCGTGGATCAGTGAAGTACAGACATCCCAATATTTCTCAATTGGCAGATCAAAAATTAACATGAATTCAATGAATAAAACTGTAAAATCTTTGGGAGTTCCATCACTTACCGAAATGCCATATTCGGTAGAAATAGGTTCACGTGTTCTGGTTCAACAACTGGTACTGGAATCCGGTGTTGGAGTACTTATGTGGAAACCGCAGAAAACCGACAGCAGTAGTGTATCCCTGTTTGGTGGATATGGATTATTAACAGCAGGCGTGAATATTTTCTTTCCGGGAAAATCATGGCAAATATATCCCTTTTTCAATATCGGAGGCGGGTTATTCCGTTTTGCATACCATACACAGGAAAATGTTCTGTTTGGTGAATCTATCGGGAAAGGTGATCATCCTGATGTTTACTGGCAGCCTGCATTTATTACCGGATTTGGATCAACTGTCATGTATTCGTTGCATAGTAAAAAGAGACAGAAATTGTACACGATGGGAATAAAGTTTGGGTATATGGTAGATCCTTCTGGACAGAATACCTGGTATGCCAATGGAATGCGATACGAAAACGGACCATCACCCCATTTTTCCGGGCCATATGTTCATCTTCTTCTGGGTACTGGACGTTATATTAAATAGGGTTCAGTATGGATGTCCAAAAATATTATTGCAATCAACATGTAAGGGCAAGAATGGTGGAATTTCTCGGGGGGAGAACATTACAGGAAGCGACCTGTATGTTTTTGGCCCAGTGTGATACATCAGATCAAATAGGTATGAATTTACGGTTACCAAATGAACTCGATCTGTTTCTTTCACAGGGTTTTGATGTGAGCAGGTCGTTGTGGGATAAGAAGTGGCTTATTGTACATATGGATATTGAATATGTGAATTATGATTTTCCGGCTGAACCATATCTCGATCCGGTTCGTACGTTTTCATTACAACACTCTGCCGAATTTGCTATTGAAAAATTTCTTCTCGAACAAGGTATCGCTCCTCTTCATATGCTTAGCGGACGTGGACATCATTTTGTATGGCAGATCAAACGCAATTCTGCAGCATTTGGAAAATTGACCAAATTAGGTTTTGTTCAGCAGCATATTATCAAAAGGTATGCTGATTCACTGCCGCCTGTAAATGTGTCGATCGATTCTGATCTGGGATATGCATTTTCCGGGCTGGGATTGATTATGGAGTATGTGGCACTTGTTGTAAGGGATGAAGCGCAGCGTAACTGTGCCATACCTGTTGAACTTTCTGCTCTTGAAGTACCACCTCAGATACGTGGAAGAGAAATGGTTTCAATTGATATTACTGAATATGGAGATCTGCTTCATACCAGGCTGATCAGAATCCCTTTCAGCCTTTATCTGAAACCATGGCAAAAAAGCGGTATTCTCAATGAAGAGATTCAAGACAGAATACCACTTATGATCTCCATTCCACTTTTTGAAATGGATACCTATGAAGGAATCTCTATTATGAGAGACCTTAAAAGTGCAGCTGAACTTGCATCAAGAGCAGCCGTTCAGATCCCTGATCAATCTGTACAGATGCTCGATCTTATCAAATCGTACGAAAAATCAGATCTTTTTGAGTATCATAAATGGTTTTATTCAAAGGAACATGAGCCCCCTTCTAATTGGTCAACCACTTATGATCGTATCCCTCTGGAAATTCTTCCTCCATGTACCCGCCATATTCTGGAAAATCCAAATGATTTACTTTTAAAACCGGCTGGGATCTGTCAAGTGGTTCGTGTAATGCTCTCCTTAGGGTGGCATCCAAGACATATTGCCGGCCTGATACGGTCAAAATATGAACGTGATTATGGATGGGGAAGAGAGTGGTATTTCTATGATGCAGCTACGAGAGCTGATTTTTATACCAGAATTTTTACAGCCTTGATAAAATGCAAAAAGGATAATCTTGAATATTTTGATTGTGATTCAATTAAACAGGCCCATTATTGTTCTGGCAGTACCGATGTCTGTAGTATGAATGAGTTTAAACGATCTTTACAGAGGAGAGTACAAGATGAGCGACTGGCCTGTAGGCCTTTCAACAGGTTGTTTTTACCAGATGAGTATATTTGATTGCCTCGAACCTGTTCGCAAAAGCGGATTCAACCTGGTCGAAATCTGTTCTTCACCCGGGCATTTAAATTTTCATGATCTCAAAACCGTTTCTCGGGCTTCGCAACTGCTGAAGAAACTTGGTATGGAGGCTTATTCTTTTCATGCACCATTTCTTGATGTGGACATCTCTTCACCGGATACTGCTCATAAAGAATACTCTCTTCATGAACTTATAACTGCTGCTGAAGCTGCTGCAATCCTCAAGGTAAGGCATTTTGTTATCCACC
>DATGNN010000098.1:0-4051 GCA_035306725.1 Chitinispirillaceae bacterium
TTATCCGATGCAGATATTTCCTTGACAATTTCACCTTCACTGTCTACAATCTGCACCGTTGCACTATCTTCACTACCCAGGTGAATTCTTAAAGGTATTTTTTCGCCCGCAGTAGACATCCATTGGACCATTGTCTGCTGCATTCGGACATTCTTTCCGATTAAAGAAACAGCTGAAGAATTTGTCAAAGATTGAGCACTGTATTTTTGTGCATCAACGGTTCCTATGAATGATTCGTTCATCTCCTTTATTGCGCCTTCAATATTGGAACTGCTTTCGAGTGAACGAAATTGTGCAAGCTGAGAAACAAATTCCGTATTTTCCATTGGATTGAGCGGGTCCTGATATCTAAGCTGTGTCACCAAAAGCAAAAGAAAGTCATCTTTGCCCATCTCCTTACTTGCATTCTTGAACAAACCACTGTTTCTGTCACCAGTTACTGTACTTGTTGATGAATCAACCGTATTATCGACTACCGATGCCCTGGCTGTATAAGATTCATTGTTGGTGTTAACCAGACTGGAAATATCTGAAGTCACGCTCATATTATTGCCTTCCTGCCCTGAAACATTAACAGTTTACAAATGTGTAAACATTGACTATCCAAAGTATTCAACTGAATTATTTCCATAACGTTTACCGGTTTCGGTACCAAGAGTAATACCTGATGATTCATCATCACCCGTGTTATCACCTAATTCGGAATTATCACTGAATCTATTCTGAGCTCCGGAATTTTCATTCCTGGCAGCATACGCATCACTATCCCTGCTCCAGGCATTCCCACCCACATCTACATCAAAAGAACCTGTCTGAAGATTCTGTTGTGCAAGGGTATCCTTTAGTGATTGCATATTACTTTCAATAATCTGTTTAACCTGCTGGCTTTCTACCTGGAATTTTACAATAACGATGTCACCTTCCATTCTGATCTGGCACTTAACATCTCCAAGCGATTCAGGACGCAATTGTATTCGTACTTCATTGATTCCGGAACGAATCGCAGTGTTCAGTTTTTCGTTAACCTGATTCATAACCGAATCATCAAGAGTACGCCCGAGAGCACTGCTGAGCTTTGATTCAAATAATTGAGATTCACTTGCAGTCGGAGGTTTAATAGTTGGTGAAGAGGATGTTACCAGTTCGGTTCCCTCGATCTCCTCCTCTGAATCATTCACATTAGCTGCGATAATTTCGGATACACCAGGAAGATTCATTTTTTCGTTTCCCCTGGCAGCTTCTGTATTCTCAATTTTAACCGCTTCAGTATTCTCGTTTACATTTTCCAGCCTGTTCTCAAGTCTTAACATCTGTCTGAATGTTTGAGAATCGAATTTTTCCAGTTCATTATGGCGGGTTACTTCAGCGTTTATTGATAAAGGATTCTGCTTCTGATCCGCATTCTCGCTAATCAATGATGATATTTTTTTGATAAGAGATTCCACTTCCTTATCGGGATTTACGACAAGACTATCAAACAGTTTTTGAGCGTGTTGTGACGGCATACTCAAATCAGATGGATTAATTGCCTGCGGGATGTTTCCGGTATATTTCTGATCTGTTAATTCAGAAAGTTTTTGACCAATTTCAGATGAAATATTGAGCATATTCAGGCTTATTTCAATCATGAACATATTTTTTCGTATATAACCGCAAATTTCATCATTCGTCTCCGGAGAGATAATTCTGTCACCAATTTCTACAGATTCATTATTTATTGCATTGCTGTCCAGGTAATTAATAATATCTTTCAGAAGCATGACAATTTCTGCCAAATAATCAATCGTTTCATCAGAAACACCGTTTTCAAAACTCAGTTTGTCGATATCCTGATCAATTTTGAAATTCAATTCACGCGATATGTTTATCAGAGCTTCCTGTATTGTTTCTGCTGCAAGTTTACTTTGCATAATGGAACTGGTTTCTGAACCGCAAAAATCTTCTGTTTGATCCAGTATTTCCAAATAAATTCCCCTGGCAAGATCATTTTCAAAACTAACCGAATCAGGAGTCTTTTCACCAGTAAAATCCAGATTGCTTTTACTGTCAATATTCTTTTCTGTGTTCTCTTTTGCTTCTTTATTGCTTTTAGCTATTTGCAGATAGAGTTCCTTGAAACTGATACCGGATTGTCCATGCATTTTCTGCCCGTCTTCGGGAAGTGATTCCTGTTTTTTACATATCTGGTGGTTTGGCCTGTTCCCACCATCCGGCAGCCTTAATTGTAATCCATCTGTTTTCATTTATAATTACTCCTTTTCAGACTAATCTGTTTTTTAGCTTTCCGGGGCCAGAATTTTACTGATCCTGTTAGCTTTATCTTTAGATAAAGCCGAAAGTATTTTTGCTTTCTGACGATCGTCGTTAATCGATGAAATTATTTGTGATGATAGTTTATCTGGAAGTGTCTGCAGTATTTTTGCAGCCTCGGCAGCACGCATAGCTCCATACACTCTTGATAAATCATTTAATCTTCTTGTACTCAGAGAATCGCTCTGCGACACAAGGGATTCTATTTTCTCTCGCTCTTTTTTTAAAATTTCACGCTGTTCCTTAAGCTCCTGTTGCATAAGATCTATTCGTTTCTGCTGTTCGGAAAGTCTGCTGCGTTCCCGTTCTATTTCAACACGCTCTTTTTGAATTGCCTGAAATGTATGAGAGTTGACAGCTGCAAGAGAATCCCTTTTAGCAGTATGCTGAATAATTTCAACCTTTTTACTTTCATCAATTTCTTTTTCCCCATAATCAAATTCAATTCTGGCCACACCGGTAATTAACAGCATTATAAAATAGAGCAGTGGAAAAGAAAATATCGACACTGCTGCTATTGCTATATAGTCTTTCATTTTAAGATTGATATTCATATCCGGCCTCTTTTACAAGTACAATATTCAGCAGAGAGCATATGCAAGTGCTATGCCATTAAAAAATGACTGATTTTAAATAATTATATCATGTTTGATTTCAATAGGTTATAGTAATTTGAAGAGAAAGCATCAATTATTTGATGTACATTAGAAAGGAAGTAACTGCCGTTGGCAAGGGAAAATAATTCCTATACGAATGATCAAATTCAAAAAGATATGATTAACCCCGGGGGGTATAAATGAGAACAGGTTGAAGTGAAGCATCTATTCAAAATAGCAGATATTGTAAATACAATAATGAATTGAGGTCTGGATTCGGTTTTATCCAGAACCAGTTTTTAAACACCTGGCTGTCTTTTAGCAAATGACCATCTCGAAAGCGCTTTAAATATTATGTTTTTGGCAGGTGTTGTTCGATCTCTAAAAACTATCTTCAGTTATTTTTGTTCAATTGATCACGGCCATGCCATGCAATTGCAGCATTTAAATGTCCTCCTATTAAAATTACAATATTCATAATATAAAGCCAGAACATAAATGCTATTAATGCACTTAATGAGCCATAAACCAGATTATACCGATTCAGACTGCTATTGAGAAACCATGCAAAACCTATTGTCAGAAATCCTGTAAGCAGCGTTGCAATAACGGAACCACCAAAAACATCCCCCCATTTGATAACTGCTTTAGGTACCAACCGGTAAAGAGCCATAAAGACCAAAAAAGTAAAAACCATAAGTGTGACTCTTGATAACAGTTTAACAGGAAATGGATTAGTAAAAACACTTTCAATATATCCTGTTATAAACCCTGTGATAGTTTGCATTATAAGAAACAGCAACAAAAGAACAAAAAATGATGCAACCATTAAAATTGAGATCAAACGTCCTTTGAGATAATTTCTGAGTGGATCCATTGGCCATGCCCTGCTCAAATTCACCTGGATAGTATTGAAAACGCCGGATGCAGACCACAAAAGGCCAACTATACCAAAAATGCTCACCCCCCCTCTATAATCAAGTACCTGTACCAGATTAGCCTGTATTATCCCGATAGCATCCTGAGGAACAAAATTTGAAATAGAATCAAGCACCTGTCTCGTAACCTCCTGGCTGTCCATAAAATAACTGCCTATGGAAATTACAAGTATTAAAAGAGGGAAAATCGACAGAAACGAAAAAAAG
>DATGNN010000099.1:0-10286 GCA_035306725.1 Chitinispirillaceae bacterium
TGCGCTTATTGTTCGAATCCGCGAGTTTATAAGCGCTTCCGCGGGCGACAAGTGCGAATGTTAAAGCCAGTGTGGGGCTCCCAGGGCGTTCTTTCCCCCATTTCTTTGGCCCTGGAAAGAAATGGGGCCGTCGGAGACATCTTTGAACGTAATTACTAAAGCCTCCAACGCAGGAGTATAAACCCTCTAAGGTAGACAAAAATCATTTTAACGTAAGGATTAAAGCCTCCAACGTAGTGGTATAAACCCTCTAAGGTAGACAAAAATTGTTTTAACGTAAGGGTATAAACCCTCTGAGGTAGGCAAAAATTGTTTTAACGTAGGGGTATGAACCCTCTGACGTAGGAAAAAATCATTTTAACGTAAGGATTAAAGCCTCCAACGTAGTGGTATAAACCCTCTGACGTAGGTTATAAACCCTTTAACGTAGAAAAATGGATTTTAAATCGTTTTGAGATTATCACTAATAAAATTGTTGAAGCAAGGATATGGTAAAAAGGACCTCTCCTTCTAAATCTTCCTCTCCCACGGGGCGAGGGAGACTCGAATGTTAAACAATTCATTATGTAAAAAGAAAGAAAAAATGCCCAAAGAAGTGGGACTGGCGTTTTGTTCCTTTCCCTTTGAATTCCCTAATAGTTTTACTCCCATTACTATCCTGCTGGCCCTCGTCTCCCTGCGGGAGAAGGGGGACTGGGGGAAGAGGTCAATCTCGGCAACCATGGTGATCCAAATTCCAAATTCCAAATTCCAAATTCCAAATTCCAAATTCCAAATTCCAAATTCTTTCTTAAGTGCAGGTGCTGCTCAACATAATGGCCGCGGAGTGCTGCTGTTCCTTATTCCACTGAAGTAGATATCAATAAAGAAAATTACAAATCCCAATAGGAATAAAATTTTCAAACAAATTCCAATATTTAAAATCCAATTCCATAAACCCGGATTATGTGCACATCTTATTATTAATTGTTCAATTCATTAATACTGGAAAGTTTGTAATTTTATCTTATTGTTTCCGATTTTATCCGATTGTTTGTAATTTTATTCCGATTATTTCTGATTGGTTTCCGATTTCTCTTTAAACAGGAATTATACACAGTTTTCCACACGCCCCCAAAGCTTCAATTTATTATCCTGTTCCTGTTTCGAATTTCGGTTTTTGATTTTTTCTGTTTGTTTTCATGCTTTTTCTTTGGTTCTATTTCGTATTTCGAATTTTCCTAATCGTTTTGTTTCGAATTTTATTTAGTTACCGCGGGGGTCGTGTGCGCTCGGCGAACATGAAAAATAAATATATCCTGACATCCTAAGGTCATATGCATTACCAGATAACATTTCTGTAATGTCCAATTATACTCTAAATTGCGACAACAAACTCTTGAGGCTTTCAGAAAGTTTTGCCAGCTCATCCACACTTGTTTTAATCTGTGCGATTCCACGTGAGTTATCTTCCAGCCCACTGCTGACATTACCGACAGTTTGAGTGATTTCTGAAAGACCCTGTGCAGATTCATTTACATTTTTTGCTACTTCCTGGGCACCTTCACTGACTCCTGCAACATTTTTTGAGATTTCATTAATGGTTGCACTCTGCTGTTCTACAGAACTTACGATAGTTTGCGAAATAGTATTCACCTCTTCAATAACCCTTGTTACCTCACCTATTGCAGTAATGGCAGATTCGGCATTGTTCTGCATGTCTTCGATCTGTTTTACAATATCCTGTGTTGCCGTTGTAGTCTGTTTTGCAAGTTCCTTTACTTCATTTGCAACAACAGCAAACCCCTTACCTGCTTCACCAGCCGATGCAGCTTCAATGGTGGCATTTAAAGCAAGCAGGTTAGTCTGATCTGCAATATCATTTATCACCTCAACAACTTTACTTATTGATTTGGCAGCAGCTCCAAGCCGGTTCATGACCTCTTTACCATTCTGGGCATGATTATTCGCCTCCTCTGCAATACCAAGCTCCTTCTGGCAGTTTCTTGAAACCTCATTCAATGATGCACTCATCTCTTCAATTGCAGTTGCTACTGAATGTGCAGAATTTGACATCTGTTCTGCAGCAGCAGAAATACTATTTACATTTGTTGTAGCCTGCTCAGTTGCAGAAGCAGCATTCATGGTTTGTGCATTCATCTTCTGCGCATTGGCATCAATTTCTGCAGATACCGAAAAAAGTTCAGTTGCAGATGATGCAACAGTTTCGGCATTACCGGTTACGGATCGGATCATATCCTGAATTTTTTCAACAAATTTGTTAAAATGGTTTGCCATTTCACCAATTTCATCATTTGAGTTTACATTCAGACGCTTTGTAAGATCTCCATTACCTTTTGAAACATCTTCCAGCATTGAATTAAAAAGATTGATCGGCTTGACAATCGTTTTTGAAATAAAAGCTGACAAAAGAGCACCAGCAATTATAAAAATTATAGACAGGATTATAAGAAGGTTACGCATTCTGTAAATTCGACTGAACGCATCTTTTTTAAAAGCACCTACAGCAATAGACCATTCCGTACCCTCAATTGGAGAATATCCGAAAAATCTCTCAGACCCCATAAAGTTGTACTCATCATAACCGGTTTCCCTGTTAATCATTTTTTCAAACATTCCTGCAAGCCTGGTGTACACCTGATCGGTTTTTGCTTCTTCAATAAAATTCCTTTGATCCAGAACAAAATCCCTGTTTTCATGTGCGATTAATGTACCCTCGCCATTGATTACATAAGCATATCCTCTTTCACCAAATCCGATCTCATCTGCAATCCGGCTCAACCATAAACCATCAATACGTGCCGCAAGAACCGCAGATATTTGCCCATCCATATTTCTGACCGGTGCGGATATAATCATCTCCACTGAACCGGTTTCCTTATTGATTAAAATATCAGAAAAAACGGTATTACCTTTTAAGGTCTCCTTAAATAACTTTTTGTCTGCATACGACTCAGTTGATCCATCCGTGAAAACTGCATTCCCATCGGGATGGATAATACCCATCGTTAAAAATCCATCCCTGTTTTTATCCGATTCCAAAACCGGTTTCTGCTGCTCCCAGTCCATCGAACGAATAACATCACGGTTTGCCATGTCGTTTACAATGACAAAATAGTTATCTAATTGCATCTTTATTATTTTTGCTCCATACTGAGCAATATCAGTAACGGTCCGTCTCTGCTGATCCTGTAGTGCATTATATGCAAGCATATAGGATGAAACACCTATAACAACTGTCAGTATAACCAATAGAGTAACCGCTCCACCTGTGATTTTCTTGCTTATTGTAACATTTTTCAATTTCATTTTGCTTTATCTCCAGCTATAAAACTTGTTAAAATTCTGAAGAATATCAGATTTTTCATTTTTTGAATTATATTATTTTATTGGTATGTTGTCGATAAAAAGAAAACAAAAATCCTGGCTGTTTTTTTAAACTAGTCCGATTTCAACTTTTTACTCTTAAAAAATTAAAATGCCCAATATACCACAGCCGAAAATTACCAGTACCGGATGAAGTCTGCCTTCTGTTATAACAAGAACTGCAAATGCGGGGATAAAGATTACAAGATCAAGCAAACTTTTTATTGTCACAGATCCGTAAGACCAGACAGCAAAAAGAATGAGACTGATTACCCCAATCTCGAGTCCATGCCTGAACCGGACGAAATAAGTGTTATTTTTAACTCTGTCGAGGAATGGTGTAAAAAAAAAGAGAATCAGAATAGAGGGAAGTATAACTGCTGATGTTGCAATAAAAGATCCGCAATACCCATTAACCGTGTAACCAACAAATGTTGCAGCATTAATTGCAATCGGGCCTGGTGTCATCTGCGCTATTGCAAAAAGTTGTCCCAGCTCATCAAGACGCAGCCAGTTCCGTTCACTAACGATTTCATGCTGGATTAATGGAATTGTAACCAGTCCCCCGCCATAGGCGCCTAGACCGATAATTACAAAACTTAGAAACAAACTGACCAAACTTTTCATTTTTTTAACATAACCTCCGTCCGAAAAGCCGCAACTCATTGAACAGCCTATAACCTGCTTGGTGAAATTTATTAAAAAACAGCAACATATTCATTTTATGTGTTCTTATTTTTAAGAAGAATATACCCTGTTAAACCGGTTGTGACGATAGCCCATACAGGATGGACATTCAGACCTGCAACAATTGCAAGGCCAATAACACACACGAACACTGCCCTCCATGATTTCAACTTATGTTTTCCAAATGTAAATCCTGCGAATGCAAGTAAACCTGCAACTGCTACAGAGCAGCCTCTGAAAAACTTTGTCACCAGGGGTAAACGAAAATAAGGCATTGCGAATTGTGCAATTATCAGAATGATAATAAATGATGGTAATACTGTACCCAGAACCGCACTGAAGGCGCCTTTTTTCCCTTTAAGTTTTTTTCCCTGCAAATATGCCAGATTTACAGCAATGGCCCCGGGAATTATTGTAGCAATAGACATTTCTGAAGAAAACTCTTTCTCCGTAAGCCATTTTCGTTTTAACACCAGTTCATGGCGCATAACAGCAGCCATGGCCAAACCACCTCCCAGAGTCAAAAGCCCTATACGAAAAAAAGTCCAGAATATGGTGTGAAACTTGATGCTTTTTTCTTCTGTATCTGCTTCCATATCACTATTACTGGAATCAGACGATTCCTTTACGCGAGCCTTTTTCGCGGACTGTTGTAAACCTGTTCATATCTGCAATGATCATATAAAGATGGATAAAAATGGATGTCGGAAGTTCTGATTTTTGGTTTTAACCCCACATACCCGGTAAATGCATTCCGACATAACCTGATTCCTGGTGTGATAAATATAATTTCGATTCCGGAGCCAGGGCACACATAGTAAATTTAACAGTCTCTGTTCTGCTCAACATATATTCAGACAGAAAGTGGTTTTAAGGAACTTTCCATTATCTGAACTTTTAAAAACCGGTTCAATAACTTCCTGTAAGCTATCGTATACTATAGTATTATTTTTGGACTAAACCATTAAGTATATTTATCGGCTAATTTTTTAAGGCTTATTCAGGCTGCCTGATGTATTTGATCAATATACCTGCTAAACATCATCTGATATTTTTGGTGCTGGACTCATGTCTTGATTATGCAGGGCAACAAGGATACAGTTTCGTTTAATGATTTGTTCAGTATGCGAAGATGTGATCTGCCATTGTCCGGGCTGGGCCTGAATGTAACCGGGAGAATCAGGCAGTGTAAAGCAAATTACTATTTTGGACCAATATATTTTTATACAGGAATTCTCGTGAAAACAGAACTTATCAGAAATTTTTGCATTATAGCCCACATAGATCATGGTAAATCGACACTGGCAGACCGTTTTCTTGAGATCACCGGTACTATCAGCAAAGGAAAAATGCAGTCCCAGGTACTCGATGATATGGATTTGGAACGTGAAAGAGGAATTACCATAAAATCACATCCAATAAGGATGATGTATAACTCCGATGGCGGCCAAACGTATCAGTTCAATTTAATCGATACTCCGGGGCATGTCGATTTTTCTTATGAAGTATCAAGGTCTTTGGCTGCATGTGAAGGAGCTGTTTTAGTAGTTGATGCATCTCAGGGGATTGAAGCTCAAACACTTACAAATATCTATCTCGCCCTTGAAAATGAATTATCGATAATTCCTGTAATCAATAAAGTAGATCTGCCCTCTGCCCGCCCCGATGAGATAAAACAACAGATTTCAGACCTTCTTGGTGTTGATCCCGAGACAATTATTGCCTGCAGTGCTAAAACCGGTGAGGGTGTTGCTCCAATTCTGGAACGTGTGATAAACGAGATTCCTCCACCAGTGCATACAGAAAATGCACCACTTAAAGCTTTGATATTTGACTCCAAATTCGATTCTTTCAGGGGAGCTGTTGCATATATTAGAATTTTTGACGGAAAATTAAAGAAAGGCGATCAGATTCGTTTTATGTCAACTGGTTGTGAATACGAAGCTGATGAAATCGGCTGTTTCAAAATGGGACGCCTTTCTCTCGACCAGTTAAACCCTGGTCAAGTAGGTTATATGATTGCCAATATCCGGACAATATCGGATGTAAAAATAGGCGACACCATGACAACACGCCTTAAGGGAACTTCGGAGCCGGTAGAGGGATATCGTGAAGTAAAACCCATGGTATTCAGCGGGATTTATCCTGTTGATAAAGCTGATTATGAAGATCTCAGGAGTGCTCTTGAAAAACTGCAGCTAAATGATCCCTCAATTACCTATGAACCGGAAACATCGTCTGCACTCGGATTTGGTTTCAGAGCAGGCTTTCTTGGACTCCTGCACATGGAAATTGTTCAGGAAAGGCTTTTTCGTGAATTTAATGTGAATATTATTACAACTGTACCTAACGTAAAATATCTGTTAAAGTTGAAAACTGGTGAAGAAATATTTATTGAAAGCCCGGCAAAAATGCCGTATCAACAGGAAGTGGAACATATCAGCGAACCGATAGCAAAACTTCAGGTTATTACACCATCCGAATTTGTTGGTGCAATAATGAAGCTTTGTGAAGAAAAACGCGGCAAACTTGGAAATATGGAGTATCTGGATCCAACAAGGGTTTGTCTTCATTACAGAATCCCGCTTTCGGAGATAATAATAGATTTTTTTGATCGCCTGAAGAGCTGTACACGTGGATACGCATCAATGGATTATGAATTTGACGGATATGAGCGTAACAATCTGGTAAAGCTGGATATACTTATAAATGGATCGGCAGTTGACGCTTTTTCATCAATTGTTCACAAAGATAATGCTTACAGTTTCGGGCTCTCAATAACCAAAAAATTAAAGGAATTAATCCCCCGGCAACAATACGAAGTCGCTATTCAGGCAGCACTTGGAACCAAAGTAATTGCGCGTACAACTGTTAGAGCTTATCGCAAAGATGTAACTTCAAAATGTTATGGCGGTGATATTTCTAGAAAACGCAAACTGCTTGAAAAACAGAAAGAAGGCAAAAAAAGGATGAAACAGGTAGGGAATATTGAAATACCACAGGAAGCATTTCTTGCTGTTTTAAGCAGGGAGTAACAATGCAGGAAAAAAACCAGTCAACCCCGTTCCATTCAAGGACATTTTATTTTAATTCATTAAAACGAATTCTGATTATCGTTATTGCCGGGCTGTTTATTAAATTCTGCATTATAGATATCAGAAGGATTGATGGCAATCAAATGTCACCAACCACTATCAAGGGAGACAGATTCGCGGTGTTGAGAATCTCCAGTCTCCCCCTGGTCAGAAGCTTAATAAAGCCCAGGCGACTTGAACCTGTATTGTTTAAAATGCCTTTTGAACCAGGAAAAGAGGGCTATCTTCGCATTGCAGGTATCCGGGCAGACACAGTTTCAATAGACAGCGGAATATTTTTCAATTCCAGATTGAAATCAGATTATTTTAAAGATTCCCGGACCAGTACTGAAATAATCCCTTCGGATTACTCACCACGAGATTTTTTTGCTCCTTTTCGCGTCCCTGCTTCAGGAGACACCCTCGATCTTCAAAATGAAAATTTAAGAGATTTTTTCTTTGCAATTTCTGTAATCCGCCAGGAAAACCCTGAATCATCATTTTCACTAAATACCAAACTGTTATTAGACGATTCGATAGCCAACGATTATTTTATAAACGGATTTTCGCTCTACGAAGGTTTGCTGGATTCAATTCCTGTGCAAAATCGCTTTGACTGGTTTTTCTGGACCAGACTCAAAGAGTATCTTTCAATGATACATTATAACCAGAATGTGAATCTGAAATTCACATTCTGTATAGATGGTGAAGAGGTTTCCAGATATGTGGTAAAAGGATCATACGTTTTTCTTCTGGCAGACAATTGGAAAAATGGACTGGATTCCAGATTTTTTGGTCCACTGAAAACAACATCTGTCATCGGAAAACCATTCATGATTTTATGGTCTTACAATGGTGATCCCGAAAATTCAGATAAATTCAAAATAAACCGTATCGGCAGAATAATAAAATGAAAAAAGATGTTAATCTAAAAGGATATTTTGGAAGATTTGGAGGTACGTTCGCGCCTGAAACCCTTATGCCTGCACTGAATGAAGTCCAGCATGCATTTGATGCTTTCATGAAGGATCAGAAAATACAGTCTGAATTCAAGGATTTACTGGAGAAATATAACGGCCGGGAAACGCCACTCTATTTTGCCTCCCGATTAACAAAAAAACTTGGTGGAGCAAAAATATATCTTAAAAGAGAAGATCTTAATCATACTGGTGCCCACAAAATCACCAACGCCCTCGGACAGGCTCTGCTGGCCCGATATATGGGGAAAAAACGCCTTATTGCAGAAACCGGGGCCGGTCAACATGGGGTCGCCACTGCCACTGCCGCAGCATTACTGGGTATGGAATGTGACATCTACATGGGCACTGTTGATATGAAGCGTCAACGACCTAATGTATTTCGTATGAATCTTCTTGGAACCCGCGTTGTACCTGTGGACAGCGGTGGAAAAACGCTCAAGGATGCAGTTAATGAAGCAATGCGGGACTGGTCAAAAACGGTACGCACTACACATTATGCATTTGGATCTGCCCTGGGCCCTCACCCGTTTCCAACAATTGTAAGGGAGTTCCAGTCTGTTATAGGCAAAGAAACAAAAATGCAGATTCGAAAAGTCGAAAACCGTTTACCAGATACAATTGTTGCCTGTGTCGGAGGCGGTTCAAATGCGATTGGAATTTTTACTCCGTTCCTTGATGATAATGATGTGAAACTTGTAGGTGTTGAAGCAGGTGGTTGCGGGTTAGACAGCAATAAACATGCAGTCAGGTTAACTCATTCGCAACTCTCACGCACCGGAATTTTACACGGCTCCTTCTCTTATGTTCTTCAGGATAAAAACGGCCAGATTTCAGATACACACTCTATTTCTGCCGGACTTGATTACAGCGGAATTGGTCCTCAACACTCTTTTCTTCACGAATCCGGACGCGTTGATTATACTTATGCAACCGATACTGAAGCTTTGGATGCATTCAAAATGCTGTGTGAATATGAGGGGATTATACCTGCTCTTGAATCTTCACATGCAGTCGCTTATGCCGTTAAAAATGCCCCTTTAATGCCATCAGGTTCCATAATGGTAATTAACCTTTCCGGACGCGGAGACAAGGATATTTTCACAGTAGCAGACTATCTGGGGATTAATATATGACCAACCGTTACGAAATAACTTTTGACGCTCTTAAAAAGAGAAATGAAGCTGCTTTTATACCCTTTGCTGTCGCAGGAGACCCCGATCCAGATAAAAGCGTAGATATATTCAGGGCTTATATTGATGGTGGTGCAGATATTCTTGAAATCGGGTATCCGTTTTCTGATCCGATAGCTGACGGTCCGGTAAATCAACGGGCTTCACAAAGGGCTATCAGAAACGGTATGGACCACGAAAAGTTTTTCAAACTTGTCAAAAAATTAAGATCCTGTTCAGATATTCCTGTTGGTATACTTCTGTATGCAAACACAATCCTGCATCTGGGTACCGATCTGTTTTGCAGGAAAGCTTCTGATGCAGGTATTGACAGTATTCTTGTTGCAGATATGCCTCCCGAAGAGTCCGAGGTTTTACAATCATCAATGGAAAAATATGGAATCGGAAGAGTATTCATAGTTTCGGAGCTTACACCGCAAGACCGCATCAAATATATATGCAGTCAAGTTGATTCTTTTGTATATGTTGTAAGCCGTCTTGGTGCTACAGGCACAGACCTGAAATTCAGTGATTCAATTTCTGGTACCATTTCCCGGCTTAAAACAGTAACAGACAAACCTCTGGCTGTCGGATTCGGTATATCTTCTGCAGAACATGTAAGAAAAGTTACTCAATGTGGTGCAGACGGTGTTATAGTCGGAAGCGCACTTGTAAAAAACATCGAGTTATCATATAAAAACGCGAACTTTTTAGATAAACTCCGGGAACAGGTTTTTGATTATAAAACTGCAACCCGAACAAGATAGATTCTAACCCTTACAACTTATTTTTGAACAATGCAGCAACTTGATTTACAAATTATTGCAGCCAAACTGGAAAGTTATGAAGAAACCATCATTTCCAGATTGATTGACAGAGCTCAATTCCATGCGGATCTTCGATGTTACGAACCTGGACATAGTGGATTTTCCGGCGAAACCAACCGTAGCCTTTTTGATCTGAGGCTTCATTATCAGGAAAAAACAGATTCGCTTTTCGGGCGTTTTTGT
>DATGNN010000100.1:0-2540 GCA_035306725.1 Chitinispirillaceae bacterium
TCTTTTCATCAGTCGCAACATTAACCCCATTTCCTAGGTGCAAAGCCTCATTGACGCATTCTTCCTCTACTTCAAACCATAAAGTATCTGGATTGAATCTTAACAATTTAGCTCCTATTTGATCTGCACAGTTTCGCGATTTTGACCGCTTTAGAATCCTGAACTCTTCATTTTTACTAGATCGGCGGAGAAAATAGTCTCCATCAGCTAAATCACTTTTCGAGCCTGCTCCACTTTGCAGATCTGATTCGGTGGACTGACTTCGTGTGTTTTTTCTAGTGTGATCGACTAGTACAATGCTGCAGTTGTGTAGGTCTCGCAGAGATAAGATTTGATTCATTGCCTGCGCCACATCCTTGTTTGAGTTGCCATCAGACTCTAAAAAGGCTAACCGAAAATTATCAATGAATATTACCACTGGTTTGAATTCTTCTACCATGGAATTGATTTCTGGTAATTCTTCCAGAAAACTATGCCGCGAGGTATAAACTCTTGCCTGATGCGCTGTCTGATTGATTTCTTCCGGGGGATTTCTGAAAAGATGATCCATTCTGCGCTTAATGACATGTTCATTTAGCTCAAAATTCAGAAGTAGTGTATTCCCATGGACTTCTATTTGCTCACCACAGAAGGTCTTCCAACCTGATGAAATTGCAAGACATAGTTGCAGACTTAGAAGTGTTTTTCCGGTACCACGTTCACTTGGATTATGGACTAATGAGTTTTCCAGAATATAGGTTCCCCAGATGGATTTGATTGGTTCAAGTTTGGCTCCATCATTTGCTAATTCCTGGGCTGTTTTCAGTGAGGAATTAAAAAAAACTTTAGAATTCTGGGATATGATTCCTCCATTCAAATTTTTTCGTAAATTTGTCATGATTTTTAATTATTAAGAAATTGAATATTAGGAGCTGGAGGTGAGATGCCAGCTCCTATTTTTTTGCATATTTAGTCCTTAGACTTCGCATTTTAGATTTTGGACTCTCAATGCTGTTTTGTCCCTTGTTTGCCATCAGCCAGGCAGTTAAATCTTTTCGACTGAACCACAATCGGCCCCCGTCGTTCCAGCAGGGCAGTTCCTTTTTCGAAGCTTTGATGTAGACAGTCGATTCTGATCTGCCTATTAATTTAGCTGCTTCTTTTACATGGATGACATCATTTTCTTCTTCAACAGTCTTTTGATCTACTTGATTAAGTTTATTTCCGATGCTTGACAGTTCCTTAATGAGAAAGTCAACTTTTTCATGCAGTAGTCCCAGATTAAATAGACTGGCCTGTTGCTCTTTTTGTTGAATTGTTTCGAAGTTTAGTTCCATAGCAGAAGTGTTATTAGTTATATTTCGATTTCTTTTGATTTTCTTCTGCAATGATAATAACCAGCTACCTTCTTGACACGAGTTAAAATTTTTTTGAAAAAAAAAGAATAAATAGAATTCACTTTAGGGCATGTTGTCATATAAGGCCAGTTCTCTTGAGTTTTTCCATTCTTTGATTGAGTTGCTACTGAAGTCGGCCGAAGTGCTTAATTTTATATTGAACGTTTTCTTAAGAATGTTCATGTACATTCCTCCCTTGCGATCCTCAATAATAATGTAGTTTTTCTCTTTGAGCTTAAGCAGCAATGAAGCTAGGAAAGGATTTTTCTTTTTTCCTTCAGCATATTCCCAATAAAGATCTTGACCATTAATGCGTAAAAAGTCTCTTTCAGCTAGGTAATTCATTACTTTATCCCACTTTTTAACCCTTTCGATATATTCTTCATTAAGAAGCCAAATATCGAAAAGGTGTTTTGGTTCCTTCCTGGCCTCATGAACTAGTTCTTCAAGCTTTATTATCTTTAGTTTTTTCTTATATATTAGAAGAATATCGCCGATAAAATCTAAAAGAAACAAACCATTTTCGTTTCGTTTAAAATATTTTTGTTGAATTATCTCTTGTTGCAAGTTACTTTCAATTGTGTATATGGAAAGGAGAACTTCATCCCTGGATGATTCCCTAATTAACTGAGAAAACCATCGGTCAGCATGGATTTGAATACTCTCTAAAATTTCTTGGATTATTTTTTTCTGTTTGTCTTCCATCGATTCATAGAAGAAGTCGTTTTTTTGAAAAATGATGTTCCGGGTAACGTAATCTATGTGCCATTCCTCAGGAACACATTTTTTGACTGAATCTTGTAAAATGATAGCCATTCTTGAAAAAAGGATACTTGCCTCTTTATCGGGATGGTAGTCCCCCTTTATTATCTGATTAATCTGCTCTGATGAAACTGTGTCAGTAACTCCGCATATTATACCATCTGGTGCAATTGAATATTCCATGTCGATTAATTTTTAGTGTTGAACTTGTTGTATCGTGAATGTGAAAATACGAAATGTGTAGGAAATTGTGTACGAAATAAAAAAGCCACCCACAGAAAAATATCTGTAAGTGGCTTAAAATGAAGGTGGGCCCAGCTGGGCTTGAACCAGCGACCCCCTGATTATGAGTCAGGTGCTACTAACCAACTGAGCTATGGGCCCTGCTTTTACTGCAAAGTA
>DATGNN010000101.1:0-7396 GCA_035306725.1 Chitinispirillaceae bacterium
TCTTCTGTTGTATAAAAAATTATTAAAACAGAAATGAAAACAGAAGAAAAAGAAATTGCAAAATTTATACCAAGAATGGGAAAAATGGGACGGACTATCTTTTGACTCTTTATTTAAAAGATTAAAAAAATAGTCCGTCCCTAAAACCCAAAACCCAACCAAGACTCTCCCTCAGTTAATATCGCATAATAAACTATATCCCATGATAGCATGCTATTCTATCCAGCTAAACGCTCTTTTTCAATACGAAACAGGTTAAGCTTTGTCTCAACCTCACCAAGAAGGAATCTCAATTCAGATGCTTTCTCTACAGCATCCTGAATCTTTTGTTCTTCGGAGCTAAGATTTTTCATTGTTGCCTTAATGTCCTCCATTAACAGGTTAAGGCTGGTAATTCGATTTTCGGCTTCTTTAATGATTTGCTTTTCTCTTGCCAATTCCTTCATTCTCTTTTCAACAGAATTGGTGATATTATTCAAGTCTTCAACCTGATGACTTACCTTTTCAATCTCTTTGGCTTTACTATCTATTAATTCTATTTCATTAGATGCACTGTTAATAATATTTGTAAGATTATCGATTTTTATCTGTGTCGAATTTACTAGTTCTCTGTCCTTATCAATCACGTCAATACGGATTTCCATATCAGAAATCACGGTATCCATATTTACAATTCGTGAATCAATAGCATCTATTTTTGAAGAACGTCTGTTGATCTGCTCCATTTCTGACTTAAGATTATCTAGTATTTTTTCGACATTAGACAATTGCTTTTCAGCTTTTGAAATATTTTCTCTATGAGTGTCAATGGTTTTAATGGAGCCAGTAATGTTGTCAAATACCTGGACAAAATTATTTTGGTAATTATTGGCCGATTCATCCATTTTAGAGACTTCACCGTGAAATTCATCAAGTTTTGTGCGTACTGACATTAACAAATCTTCAAGTTCTTTTCGCATGGAAACTATTCTGTTCTCTTCCTGAAGCAGAACCTGTTTTTCTTCAGTAAGCCTTACCATCATGTTCTTTGCTTCAAGTGACTGAACTGAAATCGCGGACAATTGCTCGGAAACTTCGTCAACAATTTTCTGATCCTTGCTCAGGCTCTGGATTTTCATGTTTATATCACCAAGCAGATAGTTAAGCTGATCGAGCCGTTTTTCAGTTTTGTCGATCATAGCTTTACGCTGCAGCTGAGTTGCAATGCGTTCGTCTATTTCTGAAACCATTTTCCCTAGATTTTCAATTTTGTTCTCTACTTCAGAAATAATGCGGGCTTTTTCTTCTGTTTGTCTTATTTTATCACTTGTAGAATCTGATATAAGTTTTAATTGGTCAATACTGGCAGCTACAGATTCGATTTCCTGTTCATGATGACTTAATTCTTCAATATTTTCTTGTAAAAGATTTACACGTTCAAAAAAAGACTGGATTTGTACATTCGTTTTGTCAATTTCCTCTCTGTGATTGTGAATGGTTTCCTCTTTTTGATATGTATCTTCAACAAGAGTACGTAAATCACTAATTCTAGACTCGAATTCTTCAATGTCTTTTTCTTTATTGAGTGCAATGTCTATTCTTGAATCAATTTCATTCATCTGTAATTCAAGATTTTTCATTTTTTCACTGAGTGTATCAATCGTCTGCCATTCCTGAGTTACCTCTTCGATTTTAACTCTTATTTTATCTGCAGCTTTTTCATAATCCATAACCTGTGTTCGAGTGTTTTCTACCATTTGTTGATGCTTGGTGAGCGTATTAAGAGTCGCCTCAGTATTTTTGGCAATATTCTGTATCTCATGAACTTTTTCATTGACAGTATCAATATGTTTACTATTACGCTGGAAATCTATTAATTTTGTATCAAACTTTGTATCAAGTTTCCGGATCTCCTCAATTTTCCCGGTTGTCTGAGCCATAAATTGTTCAAAACGCCTTATTTCATTAATTGAGGTCTGACTCTGTTGCAGCATCGTTTCTATGCGACCAATATTCTTTTCGGTTTTTTCCAAAGATGATACTTTATTTTGAAGCTGTTTCAAATCAGCGTCAATTCTCCATGTAAGTGTATTTAGCTTACCAGCTTCCTCGTTGGCTTTTTCAACAACAATGCGCTGATTTTCAAGTGACTTGATCTTTGTTTTTACATATTCCGAAAGACTGTTAAGACTGTCTACTCTTTCCTTGACAATCCTGAATCGATCGACTTCAGATTCAAGTTCATGAAGCTTGTTTTTGATGTTTTCGGCACCTAAAACCGTTTCATTAAGTTCTGATTGTGTTTTGGAGGCTTCCTGAGAAAAACTGTTAAGTCTCTTTTCAAGTTTTTCAATACCCTGGAGTGCTTTCGTTTGGCGATTTTCAATTTCAGTAATTCCTTTGAGGCTATCAGTCAATAATGTTCCGTCATTATTACTAAGTCGTTTTAATACTGAATCTACTTTTTCTGAGAGTGAATCTAAAAATTCTTCATTTGAAGAAATTTTATCTACAATTTTTTCAACCTTTTCTATGCGGTTTTCAAATGACAATGCTTTTTTTAGCATGCCCTCAACTTGATTCGTAGTAGAAGAAATATCATTAATACGAAGTTTGGCGGAATCGTATTCATGATGAAGATTTTCAATGCAATCCTTTAATTTGTCAATGGAATGGTTCTCGTTTTGAACCTGGGCTCGTGAATTTTCAACTGATGCCAGCAAAGAATGAAGTTCTGCTTTTTCGTTACGAGAACTTCTTAAAATTTCCTGAATTTCATTCAGATGACTATCAAGAGCTTCAGCCAATTGCTGTGGATCCCTGATATCTTTCTTTTTTGATAGTGAGAACATCATAAAAGGATCTCCTCTTTAGGACATGTGTTTTCCTGTATAATTTTCCATGAATTATTATCATTGATCAGACGCAAAACTTTACCGTCCTCAATCCGGTTCTTGTCAGTTTTGAATTTCTGTAAAAATTTAACAACTGCATAATTTGATGTGACATCAGAAATAAATATTGAGTCAACATCAATATTTATCGACTGATATAATTTAAATGTCTGGATTTTGCGTTCTTCCCAGAAATTCCAGCTTAATCCTTGCCCTTTAAAACGGCTTGTATCATAAAAATTACGATAAATGTTTATATCTTTGGATTCCCAGGCTGTTTTCCATTCTGATAAAATGGTCGAAAACAGTTCTGTTTTGATACTCTCTTTTTTCAGGAATTCATCACTTTTCTTATCGAGAGTTGAATAATCTGGTATGGCAAGAGGATTTGGTTCCTCTGGAAAATCAACAATTATTACCGGTGTACCAATACCTCTTTTAAGAAATGAGGAAAGTTCAAGCAGTTTATCATTAGGTATTTCAAGGCATCCTTTAGTTTGAATGGGAACAGAATCTTTCTCAGTTCCATGAATCCAGATACCGCTTCCAGTTCTCCCCTCCCTTATATCTTCTTCATTTGGGTAGTTAAGTATATACGCTAAAGGCCCATAAATTGATGACAGCTCATATCCTTCTTTCCTTCCTACAATGAAGTATGTACCTTCAGGTGTACGTTTATCTCCTTCATGTAGTTTTTGTCCTTCTCTAGCTCCAATAGCCATTTTATAACTGCGAATAATTTTCCATTCACTGGCTTGTTTCTCAAGTAAGTACATCTGTTTATATGCTTTATTTGCAACAATAATGAAATCGAAGGGTAATGCTGCGGTTACTAAGGTGTCCGGTTTATCTCTTTTGTGAAAAGATTTGTTCAATGAATCATTGTTTTTATTAACTTCTGAGTCGATGTTTTCTGAATCATTTTGAATAAGCTGTGGTTTTGTGAGGGGGGGAATTCCCAAATCCAAGACAGCAGCTTCAGGATTCACAGAAATATGATATTCAATTAGTTTCGAAACTCCATAAATCATAAGTATTCCAATAGCGAAAACTGTTGAAATCAAAATCACCAGACGTGAGAATTGCCAACTTATTTTTTCTAAATTGAATGATTTAACTGGTTTTGTTAAAACGGTCTGGTCATATGCTTTCGAAATTTCCTGTGCATTTTTCCAGGTTTTTAAACGAAATTCCAGAATTTTAAACTGCAGAAGCAGTCTTTTTTTTGATTTTTCCCACATGCTTTTTCCAGAACTCCAAACGAATCAATGCATAGGGAATTTATTATACCATGTTGGAATACAAATCTGCATCATTTTTATTAAAAAGTGTTGTTTTCTGTAATACTACAAATATTTGACGGTAAAACAGGTTGCTTAAACTTTCCTTTTATCTTTCAGACTTGCTATTAGAGTTATTGTTTGAAAAACCATTTCTTCTGAAGCTGTTTTATAAGGAATCCCCATTAAATTAGCTGTTTGTGGACAATACATTTCAATTTCATCATCTTTAAAAAAACCGATAACAGGTTTTTTTAGCAAGCTAGCTAATGCATAAATCATTGTATTACCAGTAATTACAAGCCGTGAACGTGAGACCAGCGCAGCAGTTCTTGAAGCTGATAAGTTACCCAGAAAAGGTATGTTTTGTTTTTGTACCCATTGGAGTTGAGAACTTGGAAATTTTTCTTCAATATAAAAATATAGCTGCCCGGGATTGAGTTTTTTAAGGTTTTGAATAAGAATTTCTGTCCAGGAATTGCCAAACTGGTTTAACAAAAATGCTACATCTATTCCAATTAAATGTACATTTTTTTCAATTTTAGATTCCTTTAGGAGATGGTTAATTTCGTCTATTGTTTTTCGGGCAACACTCCAACGAACATCTTCAGGTGAAGCTCCAAAAAGTTTTGCAATAGAGCAGTTCCAGTCTGTAAGATATTTTTTATTGTTATCAGGTCGAATTTGAAGGTTAAGGAAGGGGAAGCCCCCGGACTCGCTGTAACCTGCTCTTATATCAGCACCACTTGCTCCTGCCAGATAAAGTAAAGGGAGGTCTGGGTTTTTAATTAAAAGGAAACAGATATCTATATGGTTCAATCCTCTGATTTCTTTAACTAAAGAGGCAGAAAAAGACACATTTTCCTGGCGGTCATATTCTATGACATTCAGACCGGGTATCATTTTAATGTATGATGATGTAGAGCATTCACATAGAATAGATACAGTTGCATGTTTAAAAAGTTTAATAAGTGAGATTACATTTTTAAGCTGATGTAAAACATCAAGATGCTGTTCCGGAAGAATAATCAGAATCTCTTTAGTTTCATAAATATTAACTGGAAAACGAACCTTAGAGGTTCGATAACGTGCTTTTAGTGCAAATGCCAGTAATTTTCTTGAGCGCTTTTGCCCTAAAAATGTATAGAAGGCGCAACGAAGCTGATCGGAACACTTTGATTTTTTCTGTATCATATTATAAAATTGGAAAATAACAACTGGTTAAAACCGGAAAAGAGAAATATAAAATTATTCTATAATTGAAAATATAAATCAAAATAGATTAAAAAATTAGCTTTCATTAAAAAATATAAAAAAAGTTTTCTGAAATGAAACAGGTTTTTGCAAACAAAAATGCGGAAAATGGACTTTATGGTATCCAGGAATATTCTTAGTTTTTTTGAAATTATACTTTCTGGAATGCTGGTTGCTACTTTTATTTCAGGTTCTATCAATTATGATATTATACCCTATATTTTTAAGATCATTTCTACAGTTATTATTGGTTATGTACTCGTAACTGTTCTGGAAATACATAAAAATCCATGTCATAAACTTCAGGTAAGCACTTCAATTCTGATAACTGTACTTGCGGTTCTTGCTGTTCACGCTTCCAACAATTCAGAATCTGAAACTAAAATTCCTCTACTTTATCTTTTGGTGGTTAGCAGTATCTCATTATTGGGTGGAAGAAGACACTGGATATTATCGTATATAGTAATTTTCTTTACAGAGATAGGATACAATTCATTTCTCCTGTATAACAGTAATCAATCTGAATTGGTGGTGAATTTCCTGATTTTAGCAAAAAATTCAATACTTCCGGGAACGATACTTCTGTTTGCCGGATTAGTTCCATCTGTTATTGTTGCTAAAAAAAGAATTGAAACGGATGTTTCTAAGCAGAATTTCCCTCAAAAAGAACACAAAATAGAACCAGCGCCCGAAACTGATTTTTTTTATGAGCAGGATCAAACATTGGTTCCAACAAAAACTCAGATGTTTTCAATAAATTACATTTCTGAATTCAAACAGAAACACGAAGAAAATATTCAGGAATTATTATACAGTGTCGTATACTTTATGAGCCGTAATTTTAAAGCCTACTCAGCATTAGGTTTTATCTATAATCCTCAAAATAAAACATTCGTTCTGAATTCTTTTCAGTCTAGAAGTCAATGTATAGCAAAAGGAGTTGTTATTGGTATTGGTGAAGGGATAGTTGGACGAATCGGAACAGAAAAACGCTCATTCATGAGTGGAGATTTTTCATTCTATAATTCTGTATTACAATATTATACAGAACCACAGGGGGTTAATTCCATCATAGCAGTACCGATTATTTCTGATAAAAAAGAGTTGCTTGGAACACTAGTGCTGGATAGTTTGGATAAAAAAGCTTTCAGGGATCAGGACAAAGAACTGCTCAAGAGATTTTCTTCACTGGCTGCGGCACTTATTACAAATGCACGTATGAGATTATATCAGGAACAAACTGCACGTATGTTTCAGATTTTTTACCAGGCTAGTCATAAATTTACAACAGCTTTGAAGTACGATGATGTTTTTGATGTGCTTTTTGAAGTCGTACAATTAGCTGTTACCTGTACCCGCCAGATCGCGATAGTATTCAATGATAAGAAAAAAAGTGGGTTGATATACAAAATAGCAGGTGAAAGTACAGATATTCAGGAAGGACTTGAGTTTCCAATAAATGCCGGATTATATTCTTTTGTTTTCCAGAAACGGAAAATGATTAACATCGATGATTTTCTTCAGTATCATACAAAATATTATCGTTTTTTTCCTGATGAACCAAAAAATGCAAAAACTCGTTCATTGGTAATTTTTCCGATTCTTGATGATGAGAGCAGGTGCAGGGGACTTTTTTCGATCGAAAGCGATAAGATAAATCAGTTCGGAAATGATACAGTACAAATATTGGCAACTCTTATTGAGAATGCAAGCGTTGCTTTTACAAGGGCTATACTTTACAGTCAGATGGAACGATTAGCTACTACAGATGGGCTTACAGGTTTAAACAATCACCGCCACTTTCAGGAAATACTGGCCAGAGAGATCGAACGAGGAAAAAGATATAAGCATTCGGTATCGTTGCTCCTTATGGATATTGATCATTTTAAAACCTTTAATGATACTTATGGACATCCGGTAGGTGATCTGGTTTTAAAAGAAATCGCAACCTGTATACGTGGGGCAATCAGGGTAAATGACACTCCAGCC
>DATGNN010000102.1:0-3567 GCA_035306725.1 Chitinispirillaceae bacterium
ATATTATCATATCTGGTTTGAGAAAAATTATCCATATTAAAGGTTATTCATGAAATCTATTTTGTTTTCAACGGGACTTGTTTTTGGGCGGCCAAGATCGGGTCGACTTCCTTTTTTCACAAGAATTTCAAGGAAAGCAGGGCCTTTCTGTATTTTCAATTTTTGTATTGCAGTTTTCAATTCTTCAACCGTTTTAACTTTTATACTAAATTTATATCCTGATTTATTTGCAATATCGTGAAAAGGTATTTTAAAACCAATTGTAGGTTGTCCACCAACAGAATCATGTACACCATTATTTATGAGTATATGATAAAGATTCTCTGATCCAAATTGGGCTGCAATTCCAAAGCTCCCCATATGCATTAATAATGCCCCATCACCGTCAATACAGAAAACTTTTTTATTCTGAAAATTGGAGATGCCCATTGCTATCATCAGGGCATGGCCCATGGAACCTACGGTCAGGAAATCGTAAGAATGGTTTTGACCGGCCGATTCACGAATTTCATATATTTCTCTACTGGTTTTTCCTGTAGTGGCTACAACCCTGTCTTCAGAATCCATATAATTTAATATAATTTTAAGAGCATCTTCCCGATTCATCTCAAAAACAGGTGAAGTTGTCTCTATTGATTGGTATTTATCAAAAGTGTTTTCTTTTATCATTAATACGACAGGTGTCTGGTTTAGCGACATTTCAGAAACAAGGGAGGATATCTGTTTTTCTGCAGAATCAGAGTCCGTATCCAGAATACAATATTTATATCCCAGAGTTTTTATCAGATCTTCCTGAATTTTTCCCTGTTTTTTATGCTGGGGTTCGTCTTTTGTACCAAGTCGGCCCCTCCATCCAATAACTAACAACATTGGGATAGAATAAACATATGGATCGGCAAGTGACAATAAGGGATTAATTGCATTTCCAGTTCCTGAATTTTGCATATAAACAACTGCCGCTTTTTTTGTAGCAAGATGATATCCTGCTGCTAAACCTATTGCAGCACCTTCATTAGCAACAGTTATATTGTTATCCGGATTATTATCAGTTATGTATTCACATAAGTACTTAAGTAATGAATCGGGAACACCGGTAAAAAATGATAATCCGTGCTTTTTAAGTATGGAACAAAACCATTGCGGTTTAAGCAATTTTATTTACTCCCTGGTATTAAATTCAAAATTTCATTAATCGACATCATGTTTTTCCTGCATTCATAGGCACGCTGATTAATAAGTATGTTTTTTGCAGTGTTGATCATCGCAGGATAAGCACTTCGGAGTAGTTGATTTGCGTATATTACAATATTTATTCCAGCAGCAGCCAGATCTCTTTCATAAACAGAATCATAAGTGGTTGGAACTGCAACAAGAGGAACTCTCTTGTTCAGATGGCCGTATCTGTTGCAAAATTCAAAAATCTCATCAGGTCTATCAGATTTAGAATGTATCATGATTCCATCAGTACCTGCTTCGATATATCGTTCAGCCCTGTTTAATGCATCTTCCATTCCATTATTCAGGATAAGACTTTCAATTCTGGCTATAACCATAAATTCGTCTGTAACCTGTGCCCTTTTTCCGGCTTTAATTTTGTCTGTGAAATTTTCAATACTGTCTTGAGACTGCTTTACATTATTTCCAAACAGCGAATTCTTTTTTAACCCGATTTTATCTTCAATAATAATGGCAGATACACCCAGTCTTTCAAGTGTACGAACTGTAAACTGAAAATGTTCAGGCTTTCCTCCAGTATCTCCATCAAAAATTATTGGTTTGGTGGTAACTTCCATAAGATCATTAATATTTGTTAATCGGGAGGTGATATCTACTGCCTCAATATCTGGTTTTCCTCTTACAGTAGAATCTGTTAAACTACTTGCCCACATGCCGTCAAATTCAAGTGTTTTACCATTATCAGTAATTTTTAGATTTTCTGCTATGCAACCACTCAATCCATTATGAGATTCTATAATACGTACTATTTCTTTGCTCTGTATAAGTCTTCTGAGCCTCGCTCTTCGAATATCCGGTGTTGTTCCGATTTCTTTTATAGCATTGTTTAATTGAGTTGATGAAATTCCTTTTGTATATGGAATTTCGATCAATTGTCCACCCCAGTTTTTCAAGGTATCAATAACTTGCTTACGTGTCTCTTTTTGTATTCCCTCTTTCCAGTCATCTCCATGTACAACGTATTCAGGCTTTATTTTTTCCAGATTAGGCCGATAATCCAATGTATCTTGAGGAATAACAAATTTAACTCCTTTTAAGTTTTCAACGATAGCTGTTCTTTGTTCAAATTTTAAATAGGGTAATCTTTTATAACTCGCAATGGCTTTATCTGTAAGCAGTCCTACATAAACATCTCCGTATTGAGATGCTTGCTTAATGATATTTAAATGGCCGGGGTGTACTAAATCTACACTCATACCAACATATACTTTTTTGTTCATGAAATTATATACCTATATTAAAAGTTATTGTTTGTTTTGAGATACTAGAGTTTTTAATAAATTATTTAAAAATACAAATAAAAACCCAAGAAATATACCTGTAATAAAAGTTACAATTACGATCATCTTTCTATTCGGTTTACTCTTTACTATCGGTACCTCAGCACTCTTCACCACTTGCACCAGCGCCTGATCATCAAGTTCTTCAATTCTGGTAAGTTCATACTGTTTTTGAAACTGGATATAGATTTCCTGGTTTAAGGTGACTTGTCTTCTAAGCCTTCCTTCTTCAAGCATCACTTTAGGGGCCTGGCTTACGAGATTTCTTTCTTTAAATTTTGCTAAAGCATTTTCGGCTTTTGTAAGTTCTTCTTTAGTTTCTTTTATTCGTTCTTCAATAAAAACCCTTTTTTCTTTGGCCTGACTTTTTAATGATTTTCGTATATAATTACTTATATAATTAAGAGTAAATAAATTCAAGTCATAAGCAAGCTGCGGGTCGGGTGCATTTGAAGTCAGGGTTAGTATTCCAGTTTTTGCGTCTTTGTTTATTGATAAAATTCCACCATTACGAACTGCGTTGATTTTTTTCATAAAAAATGCGTATTCGGAATTAGGAACAGTAGTGTCCGGTTCTAATTCAAATATCTGTTCAAGCGGCAAAGAATCACCTTTGAAGAACCATTTCTTTTCATACAGTTTTGCGATAAACTCTTTATCTTGTATGATTTTGTCGAGGTAATCGGATGGATCAACATTGTTGTTTGATCCCATATTTAATCCGGCCATGGCTGCCAACTGCCCAAGATTTCCCCCTCCACCGCTTCCTTTGGTTTTGAGAATAAAAGTTGTGCTGGTGGAAAATATCTCAGTTGCTGTGAGTGCGTAAATCACAG
The DNA here is from genome assembly GCA_035306725.1 of Chitinispirillaceae bacterium. Taxonomy (GTDB): domain Bacteria; phylum Fibrobacterota; class Chitinivibrionia; order Chitinivibrionales; family Chitinispirillaceae; genus JAAYEB01. Next base: position 3,353 of record DATGNN010000102.1, read on the forward strand.
CCAGAACTGTGGCAATAACAGTACACGCGGCAATTATATATTTGCCTTTCCAGAGAATGAGAATCAGATCGATAAGAGAGATTTCATCAGAATTTGAAGAATCTGTAACAGACATCTGATTCTGGTTTAGCCTTGTAGTAGCTGTATTATGCTCCGGGGTAGTGGCTTTTTCCATCAATTATTAAATTTCCTCTTTTATAACATATTTGTTAAGG
>DATGNN010000103.1:0-4596 GCA_035306725.1 Chitinispirillaceae bacterium
TCCTGACATAGCTGCCCAACACATACTGGATGTCATGATTAAAGCGGGCATCTGCGGTGTACTGAATTTTGCGCCAATTCAATTAAAGGCATCTGAAAGCTGTATAATTAATAATGTTAACCTGGAACTTGAACTCGAAAATCTTATTTACTTTGTTAATGCAATGCAAAAAAGCCCTAATGTTAGAATCAGTGACCAGATACCTTGATTTTTTTTAATTCTCATTCATACAATCCCGTATGAGGTGGATACTTTAAAGTGCACTAAGTGCAGCAATACCTTGAATATCATCAACTTATAGAAGACGATTCCGTAATTGAGCCAATTCTCAAACATTGCAGCAAGTGGAAGATACAAATAGCACGACCATCCACCCGCCCCAGAAAACCCTATCCGGTAATTGTTGTATAAGAACCATTTCTTGATTACAATTGCTTCGATCAAAACTGCTTGGTGATTCCTGCAACCCTGCCAGAGCTTGATTTTACAAGCCATAGAACCATTATGCCAAAATCAATAAAATACAATTTGAAAATGAGTTTTTGGCCGGATACAAGTCAATATTGAGATAGAGGAAATGCCGCTTGCGATTTGACGGACAGCTGGATTAACATAATCAAGAATAACAAAATAATTAGATTGTCATGATAAGGGTCAGTTGCCGACCATTTTAAAGAAACAGATACTACAATTTCGGGGTTAGTATTTTGTCGAATAAGATAGAACAGGCTTGCCTGTTGGAAGATTGTCAGGAGGATTTACACTCGTGGGATTGTCTTTTCAACAATAATTTTTGCTTTCCGCCATGATCCGTTTGTTTATATCAAAGAGCTCCTTACTAAATTACCCGCAACAAAACAATTGATATTGAAAAATACCTTTTTACTCAATGGATACCAGGTAAAAAGTAAGTTACTCATATAAAATAACTGGTCCAGATTACATCCGAAATATGGTTTACCGGATGCTTACATGTTTTAATATTTGGGTTAAACAGTGTTTTGCATAGACTATTGGGTCATTTAGCCCAGATTTCATAACACTTTGATATTTATAGGGCTACAAGGTAGAGACCCTTTCACTTAGGGAAAAATGGGGCAATGGGCCCAATTCTTATGCAGTAGTAAAAATGAAAGCTGTAACTTCAGGTATCAATCAAAATCCGAAAAAATCCATTTTATACGCAATTCCGTGCAGGTTTTCTAAATTGAAGTAAAATCTTTTTATCATGAATAAATATTGGCATGCAATTTGTATATTGTCTATGCCGACAAAAGTTACCAGGTAACATCAGAAAAAAATTATACTTACAAAAAAGGAGTGATATTATGAATAAATGGATAATACTGGGAATTGTTGCGATTAGTCTCAATGTAAGTTTTGCTTCAGATCAGGATTTTATTTCGGAAGATGAGTTTGAAAAAATTAAAAATCAATGGTTCGAATTCAATGGGGGGGACAGGAGCGCTCAAGCTACTTACAAAAATATTATGGATGAGATTCAGACAACACTGGAAGAACAATTCCCAATGAGTTCTGAGTTGGCCCAGCAGATAGCAGCTTTGAAGGCAGAGAAAGACGCGGTATTACTGGCAAAGGCTAAAGAGATGGGCTATGAAAGTGTAGAACAGGCTTATGCAAGTAAAGATCACGCATTATTTGGCAGTCTCACTAATGAATACACAAAAAAGAAAGCTCAGCTCATGCAGGATTATCTTATCGAATTCAAAGGCTTGTATCGTACGACTTGTGCAGAAGCACTTCAGCGTCTGATGAAAAATGCAGAACAAATGAGTAAGTAAATGTGACCGGGGCTGCCCCTCTGATGACAGCCCCCTTTATTTTAGGGGACTATGATGATTTTAGAAATTCATAATTCACCAATAAAAATGGTTATAACAATCGCAGCTTTTATACTTTTATTAAGTTTGACAGCTGGTGCACAGGAAAACGAAAGTGAAATCTTCAATCGGTTGTACTCTGAAATAATCAGTACTGCACTCAATGGTAAAACTCCGAAAATGGATTCTCTTATCCCTGAAATGGAACAGAATGGGCGATTTGACGGAAAAAAAGACGATTCGCCCACAGGTCAAAACATAACTCCAGATGGTAGTACAGGACAATTGAAAGAGGAGATAGACTGGCTGGTAAAAGAGATTCAGATGCACCATTCAGAAAAGATCAGATTCATGGAGGATGGGGAAAACAGATGAGGCCACAAATAAGCGTTGATATAAACAGTAAACATATAATATTTCTCATGTTGTTATCAGTTGTAATATTTTCCGCATTCGCTGAGGAGCAGGTTTTTACGAACACCACTTTTCCCTATAGGGTAGTCTGTAAACCTGAATGGGTTGAAGTACAAAAAAACGATACTGTTCTGATTTTGGAAAATAGTACTCCTGGTAAAAAAACACGGATGGAAATGTACCGCCACACTCTTGATACCGTTAGTGCTGTCAAGCATATCAATTGGGCCTCACTCAATTTTTATATTACTAAGGAACTGACCTATTCCTTTGGAAAACTGGTCTTTTTTGATACAAGTGCGATAAAAAAACTGGGTGGGTATCGGGCATACGAGTTATACGCAATGCTTTCAGATTCTACAAAAAAAACATGGTGGGCTGAATTAAATCGATGGGCAAAAAGTGAAAAATACGGTTATCTGGTAACGATTTTCGGTGACACTAGTGATATGAAAGAAAACTATTCAACTTATTCAGCGATGATGGATTCAATAAATTTTGACTATTCATCCTCACTGCATTTACCATATTTCAACAAAAATCAAATAAACCTGTCGATACAGAAACATTCGACGACAAGTAATCGCTGTTATACGCTGCTCGGAAGAGAGATAGTGATAACCGACCGCTATCGCAACAATCTATTGGTTACAAAGGGAACGAAGAGATGCACGCTCAGATAGTTTATTTATACATATGATGCACAATTACAAATCGGCAGGAGTAATGTCTGTCTGTCGTATTTTTTTCACTGTAACGTTTTTTTTATTTTTGGCAGGTATACACTTTCCATTGTATGGCGCAATTCCTCCCGGTATTGATTGTGCAAAATGGAAAGATTCCTTGATAACGGCCGGAATCTCTTCTCTACAGAACAATAAAATTGATTCCGCCCGGTTCTTTTTTGCTGCTGCATACGATTGCGGCATGAGCAGGGATAGTATGTATTATTTTGCTGCGGAAGTATTTTTACAATCCGGTGTGTTTGATACTGCTCTGGTATTTAACTGGGCACTCCAGAATAGTGGAAATTTCGATCCTAAAACATGCCAGGAACAACACAATCGAATTCAAAAAGCAATTGAATGCTCAAGGAAAAAAAAATCTTCCAGACTCGTTGACCAGGCTGGTAAAAAAAAGTACTCAATTGTATTCAGGAGCTCAGCCGAACGTAATAAAATCAAACTCAATCCCGTTTCATTTATCCCATATGCATTTACATATGATCCGCACTCAGATATTGACGATGCAGGAAAGAGCGGTATAACATGTATTTTTTCAAGGTACACAGGTAATCCTGTACGCAGATTGTGTATCCGATTAGCAATGGATGCCGATTTGCCACTACCTACAAAATACAGTTTTAGTGACACTACCGATACACTGAAAGGATTGTTGGGTTTTTCTGGCGGTATTGGAAATTTTCCTAAAACCCCGGAGCTGCAGATTGGGTATCAAGTGCAGGTACATTCAACTTTGAGAACTGATAACTTTTATAGACTGATGTTTACCTGTGCTCCGTCCAAAACGATCTTCCTATCAACCGATACCGAAATAAAACAGGTTACAAATGAGGGAATCGTTGAATACAGAACTGATTTGACCATGCTTAAAAAAATGCCTCATCTGCGTAACTGTAACCATTTCGCGGTTCAACTCCAACACATTTACTCAAGCACGGATATTTATCAGGATGAAACTGGAGTTTCATCGGCGCTGTATCCATTTCTTCCGGTTGGGTATGTAGATTCAATTGTAAACGAGAAGCGATTTCAATACTACTATGATAATGCACGCCTACAGGCATTTAATTCAGTATACCTTAATGATTACTGGGCTGGACAACCGAACATGAAACTTATACGTCCGTATCCGGAGCACCAGCTGAATGTTACACTAAGAAATGCCTGGCGCTTTTTTCTTCCTTTAAGGATTCGATGTGATTTTAGTAATTCGTTTACAGGGACATTTTACACGAAACCGGTCGAATGGTTTGAACCGGAAGAATTATTTGTTGAAGATGTCGGTAGTATCTATAGAAATATGAAATTGAAATATGCAATTATCTATAATGCTGCTGATGGAGAGTATTATCTCAACATGGAGCGTTCTGATCTTTATCCCAATTCTGTGATTAGACTTGATCATTACCGGAAGTGGCGTATTGATTATACTCTCTTCTTATCATTACATCTTGAGAGGATGATTAGAAAAATCGGAGCAATTTATTGTTTTGCAGGATACATAAAAGGATTTTCCACTATCGCATCTGGTGATCCAATTGTTACTTTTAATTATGGGTGGGATCTGCAAGCCGGTTGGAGAATGAATTTTTCAGTGG
>DATGNN010000104.1:0-3025 GCA_035306725.1 Chitinispirillaceae bacterium
GCAGTCCGGCAATAAGTGCATTTCGCATGAATTCAAATTGAAACAGCTCACTCATAAAAAAAATCCAGTTCTTGTCTACTTGTGGTTATGTTCATGAAAAACCCTGTGAGGAACACCGTGAGCGATCAGATCGACTGGGCATCCAAATGTTGTTGTAATCGTATTTTCATCCAGAACTCCGTCGGGATGAAAGAAGAGTTGTTTATTAACACACGCAACAGATTTGATATATTTGGAGAGTACGCCAATGTTATGAGTTACTATTATGACAGTTGTGCCGTTTTCATTAAGATTTTTAAGTATGTCATAGATTTCATCAGTACCCGATGAATCTATACTTGCTGTTGGTTCATCAAGGAAAATTATTTCGGGCCTTGAAACCAGTGCCCGGGCAAGCAGTACTTTTTGCCGTTGACCACCTGAGAGCTCTTCAATACACCTGTTTTTTACATCGGAAATATTTAGCTTGTCAATTATCAGGTCGGCTTTTTGATTGTCACTTTTTGTAAAATGCCTCCCAAGTGCTCTTTTTGAGATCAAACCCATGAGAACTACGTCTTTTACAGAAATTGGAAAGGTCTTATTAAGGTTAGTTTCCTGAGGAATATATCCTGCAAGAGTACGTGTTTTTTGGGGTGAATCTCCCAATAGTCTTACTGTGCCCTTCTCTGGTTTGATCAACGCCAGAATCAACTTTAGAAGTGTAGTTTTTCCTCCGCCATTTGGGCCAATAATACCAACGAAATCACCTTTTTCGATGGATATTGTTACATTCTGGAGTGCAGGATAATTTCCGTATGAGTATGATACATTTTCTAATTCAATTACTTTGGTATTAATCATTTTTTGATAGCTTTTGCCAGATTAATCAGATTCTGTGACCAGTTCAGGCTTAATGGATCTGCGGTTAAAACTATTCCATTAAGTTCTTTTGCAACTATTCCGGCACTTTTATCTGAAAAACCGGGTTGAACAAATATGGTTTTGATGTTTTTTTCTTTCGCAAATTTTAAAACTTTACCAAGTTCTTTGGGACCGGGTTCTTTCCCTTGCACTTCCACGGGTACCTGTACCAGATTAAATTCCCGGGCAAAGTAGCCCCATGAGGGATGAAATACGAGAAATGGTTTACCGTCTTCACATTCGGATAAAAGGTGTTTAATGGTATCCTGAAGTTTGTGGAGTTCTGATTGAAAAGATTTATTGTTCTTAAGAACTGTACTGCGCCAGGTTGAGTCGTAATCGATAAAGGATTCAGTTATTATATCAGCCTGCTTTTTGACAAGTTCGGGAGAGAGCCATATATGTGGATCTGGTCCATGGTGAGAGTGGTGATTATTGCTGCTTTCATGATTATGGGATAATTCATGATTATGGGGGTTGTTGTTTAGCGATACAATTTTTTCAATATTTCTGTCTGTCTGGATAATTTTAAGGTTAGGGTTGATTTTTTTTATTTTTGGGAGCCAGGCATGTTCAAGTTCAATTCCTGTTGCAAAATAGATGGATGCCTTTGACAGAAGAGCCATCTGTGATGGCCTGGGTTCGTAGGTATGTGGAGATGATCCCTTCGGAACAAGAACTTCAATATTTACAAGATCTTTGATTATTTTTTCTACGAAATATTTTTGAGGTTGTATGCTTACAAAAATTACCGGTTTTTCGGAACTGACATAGGATTTATTGCAGCATATAAGTGCAACAATAAATAATCCTGAGAACAATCTGACAATTCTGTACATAAACCGAGTCCTTCAGCTTCATTTAAAAGAATTAGAACTGTTGAGGTAAAAATAAGTATTGCCACTTGAACTTTTTTAAGCTTGTTGAAAGATTTAATTATCTTTAATCGTACTAACTCACAAATCCTTGTTAAAATTATATTATAATTACTATCAGGAGTATTCGGTAAATGTCACATAGCATAAAAAGGATGGGTAAACGAGCTTTTTTTGCGCGCTGTACATAAAATCAGTTTCTTTACGGCAACTGACAGGAGAATCTGCACTTTTTCCCTGCAGTGCAGGGATTGGGGTGGGGGGACCAGGAGGAAATTGCGTTGACACTTTTCAGCTTCAGTGCGAAATATTACCGGTAAAATAGGTGATATCGTGATTCTTAAAAACGTTTTTATATATATGCAAACTGGAAATCTGGACTGGAACAAATGGATACAGGAAAAAAAAGTACAGTAATTTTTGATTTTGATGGCACTTTGGCTGATACCATGCAGTTGATACTGGATATTTATAATGAGGTTCTGGTTCCGTCATTCAAGTGCAAGCAGATCAAAAAAATGGATGTTGAGAAGTTCAGGGAATTTCACCCCAAAGAACTTCTTGAGTTGCATAATATCCCCTTGATTAAACTGCCCTTTATTGTATTACGTGCCCGCAGTGAAATGAACAGGCGAATATCCGATATTCACCTGCAACCTGGAATAAAATATGCTGTAAAAACCCTGTATGATTCCGGAACAAGGTTAGGGATATGTACATCCAATTCAAAAGTTAATGTAATGAGTTTTCTTTCACAGAACAGTATGACAGAGTGGTTTGAATTTATTTATAGCAGCAAACATCTGTTTGGTAAAGACAGAGTGCTTCGGAGAATCATTCACGAACAAAAGTTGAGTAAAGATGAAAAAACGATTTTCATAGGTGATGAGGCGAGGGATATTGATGCTGCCAGAAGTGCTGGTATCCGTGTCGCTTCTGTGACATGGGGATTAAATTCTAAAAGTATGCTGGAACAGAAAAAACCGGATATTTTGCTGGATTCACCTGAAGAATTATTGAATCTGATATGATACGATTTGATGTCTTTTTATAAAATTGATAAATTTATTCAAATGTAGACAACCCCTGGTAACTTGCCCTATGTAAGTTCATTACGGATCTACGGGCTATGGTGTATCACAATTTTTGTTTTTCAAAACAGAGCAGTACCTGTTTGTGGAACTTAAATCTTACCTGAATCGGACGATTAATTTACAACTTGTCCCGCAGTGCGGGAATGAGCTGCA
>DATGNN010000105.1:0-13617 GCA_035306725.1 Chitinispirillaceae bacterium
GATCACTTCTATCGTAAATAGAAAATGAAGGAGTATAATCAATATTTATGCATTCTCTTCTTAAAATCCTTGCACACAATGAGTGGAAAGTACCAATCCATAGGCCATCAACCGAAACATTTACCAGATTTTCTACTCTCAGTCTCATTTCCCCGGCAGACTTGTTTGTAAATGTTGCTGCAAGAATCTGCCATGGATTAATCCCTTTTTCTATTAAAAAAGCAATTTTTGCAGTTAAAACACGTGTTTTCCCTGTGCCGGCACCTGCAAAAACCAATTGAGGTCCTTTGCAATATTCTACAGCTTCACGCTGAATTTTGTTTAATACCATTCTGTTTATAACCGGCAAATTTTGAAAATTTTCAATCATCCTGTGTTGCTCCCAATACCTGCTCTATAGATGTAAGGCCATTAATAACTTTCAACAGTCCATCACGCCGAAGAGTTTTAAAATTTCCTCTCTTTAGAAGATAATCTTTGATTTGCTCAGATGGAACCCTTTGAAGAACAAGTTTTGTAACATTTGAATCCGGGATTAGTAGCTCATACAACCCTATTCTTCCTTTAAACCCGGTTCCATTACAGTATTTGCATCCTTTTGGCCTGTAAAATGTAAGTTCCTGTCCGATACCCAGTTTTTCCAGCAATTCCGGTTCAGCCATATAAGGTTCCTTGCATTTTGTACAGAGTTTTCGGACCAGCCGTTGTGCCATAATTCCAATAACGGTAGATGTTATCAGATATGGCTCAAGTCCCATATCCAGCAAACGTGTAAATGCACTGGCAGAATCGTTAGTATGAAGAGTAGAAAATACAAGGTGTCCTGTTAATGATGCCTGAATTGCCATTTCACACGTTTCAAGATCACGCATTTCGCCTATCATTATAATATCTGGATCCTGTCTTAGAATCGATCGCATACCCTCGGCAAATGTAAAACCGGATTTTGGGGTAATCTGTCCCTGGCTTATTCCATCAAGATTGAACTCAACCGGATCTTCCATTGTCACGATGTTTTTTGAAATATCATAAATCTTCTGAAGTGCAGAATAGAGTGTCGAACTTTTTCCACTTCCGGTAGGTCCTGTTACAAGAATTATTCCATCAGGCTTGTGAATAATTTCATCAAAATCTTTAAGTGTACCAGGCATTAAACCAAGCTGGTTTAATGTGAGATTGTTTGCATACGGATCAAGAATACGCATTACGATTTTTTCATTAACGCCGCGGTTTCTTGTCATAACAGGATAAGATGAAACACGAAGATCAACTTCACGACCCTGAAATCTTATCTGAAACCTTCCATCCTGCGGTTTCCTTTTTTCTGCGATATCCATACCCGACATGATTTTTAAACGTGAAATTATCTGTGCTCTTAATTGCAACGGAATAGGGTTTTTTTCCTTTAGTTCTCCATCAATACGATAACGAAGCCTCAGATATTTTTCCATAGGTTCAATATGTATGTCTGATGAGCCCTCAATAATTGCCTGATTAATCAAAAGGTTTACAACTTTTACAACCTGCGCCCCTTCTTCGTCAGTTAGACTTTCAGCCTCATCCTCTTTTTTGATTACATCAAGATTTTCATGATCTGAAATTTCTCCAAGCAACTGCGTCATGTCTTCCAGACCACTGGAGTAATTTTTATCAATAGCTTGCAGAATACTTTTCTCTGTTGCAATAACAGGTTCTATCTCTTTGCCGGTTTTAAATTTCAAATGATCAATTGTGCGCAAATTAGTAGGATCAGCCATGGCAAAGGTAATTACACCATTTTTTTCGTATAATGGAATTACTTTGTATTTGCTGGCTATTTCCTGAGGTATGATCTGCAGGAGTGATTTTGAAAAAACAAAGCTTTCGAGGATGACATGTTGAATATCAAGTTGTGCGCTGAGAATATCTGCCAGCTTTGATTCCGAAATAAAACCAAGTTTTGTAAGGCATTTTCCCAATCTCAGACCGGTTTTACGCTGTTCTTCAAGCCCAGCTTTCAATTGGCACTCAGTAATCAAACCCTGATCTATTAATACCTCACCTATTCTTTTTTTATGATCCAGATGAATCTGTTGTCCAAGAACACTGGAAAGTTCTTCATCACTTATATACCCAAGCTTTACAAGGATAGTACCAAAGCTTATACCTGTTCTCTTATGTTCCTGAAGAGCAAACAGTAATTGTTCCTGAGAAATCAGGCCTTGCGCAATTAAGATTTCACCCAGTTTCTTGCGGCGTTTTTCTACCATGCAAACCTGCCATTAATTTAAGTTCAAATACCTGTTCTGTTGATATGATCCCAGCTTCCCGCAGACAGCTCTTTGTACTCACCAACATCATTATATACCAACACTCCATAATGATTATTCGTGAATTTACCCAGATACAAAGACTCCACTTCTGAACAAATCTCTTTTAGATTTAAATCTGGTGAAGCTGCATAAAGCAGATGGTAATCTTCACCTCCATGCATAAACCACTTTTGCCATCCTGTACCCAGTTTTTTACTTAATTGTATCATAGTATCAGGTATTTGTATATTTTTGGTTTCTAAATCAAGCCCAAGATTATTTTCATATGCAAGCGTTGCACAATCTTTGGACAATCCATCAGAGAGATCCATCATTGCATGAACATGTTGATTCTCAGCCAGAATGCGTCCCAGCTTTACCTGTGGAACAGGTCGTATATGGTTTTTTACCAAAGTCGGGAAAATTTTCGAAGCATCTTTTCTTCCCCATTTTTTTAATGCATCCAGCCCAGCAGCACTTAAACCCGGAACTCCGGATACCCATAAAAAATCACCGTTTTGTATTCCTTTTCGGGTAACTACGTGTGCAGGAGCTCTTCCGATAAGTGTTATCCCGATTACCCACTGATTTCCAGCAGACAAATCGCCACCAACCACAGAAAACTTCCATTCTTTGCAAGCTTCCGAAAAACCATTATACAGATTAATGATAGATTCTTTGATGTTTTTACATCTGTTTGGGAACACCAGTTGAATTAGTGCACTATCGGGTACTGCACCCATTGCCGCACAGTCGCTGATATTTGAAACCATTGCGCGGTATCCTATTTCTTCCATGCACATTGTATTTAAATCGAAATGCGTATTTTCTACACTGGTATCAGCTGTGAATATCAGCTTTTCATTATCGCACAAACGAACTGCAGCATCATCACCAATACCTGTTTCCCAGGCACTGTTTTTTATGTTTATAATATTTTTTAGCTCAGCTAAAAGCTCATATTCACCTGATGGGAACTTTTTTCTCATGAAAACTCTCCGATTCAAGTGTGAAAATATAGGTTCTGAAATCGATAACCATTTAGTATTTTTCTTTTATATCGGTTAAATAATATATTGGAAACTCTTTTTTCGATTATTATTGCAGCAATCGCTTTTGAACCAACATTTTCCCCAAAATATAAAACTTTTTGGGAAAAATAATTCCCTCTTGTGCATTTCTTGTAAATCAAATCAGGCACAAACGAGGACGCATACCAGATTTCTGCTTATGACTTTGGTTTCGGATTGCTTGCATACCAAAACCGCTATTTGTTTTTAAGTAAAGGTTGTCTGGTTGATTTTTTACAATAACTTCAACAGCTCACAAACAAACTGCAAAGGTTAGTTTGCTGCAGTATCCCTTTAATATAACAGTTAATATTATCTCTATTATCCGGAGTTATTCATGAACAATTCTTTTTCTAAAAATGCAAACGGTAAATACATCGCTGCAGCAGGTTCTGCACTTGTTGATATGTGTCTGATCGAGAGTGATGATTTTTTACAGGTTACTGGTGCTCCCAAAGGCGGAATGACTTTAGTGGAAGGACACACCATAAAACAGATACTCAGTAACACGACAAAATCTCCTGTTATTGTTCCTGGAGGCAGCGCCTGCAATACGATTTTAGGCATAGGCAAACTTGGTGGACAAGCCCGTTTTATCGGAAAACTCGGTAATGATGAACTTGGTTCAAAATTTCTTCAAGGGCTTATAAACCATAATGTTGAACCAGTAATCCTGAAATCGGATTCACCAACAGGACATGTTTTATCAATTATTACTCCTGATGCACAGCGCTCGATGTTTACCTATCTTGGTGCATCTTCAGAAACGCAGCCTGAAGAAATTACTTCTGATCTGTTTTCAAATTGTGCACTTGTTCATATTGAAGGATATTTGCTTTTTAACAATGATCTGATGACTGCCACCCTCAAAGCTGCAAAAGAGAATGATGCATTGGTATCCCTTGATCTTGCCAGTTTTACAGTAGTTGAATCCGCCAGGGATTTCATCGAAGAAATATGTACAGAATATGTGGATATTTTGATAGCAAATGAAGATGAAGCCCGGGCATTTACGGGTTGTGATGATGAGCAGAAAGCACTGGACAAACTTTCACAAAAAGCCCAAATCGCTGTATTGAAAGTTGGTAAAAGAGGAAGCTTTATTGCACACAAAAATGACAGAATTAAAATTGATCCGATTGGTAATGGTAACGCAGTTGATACAACCGGCGCTGGCGATTTGTGGGCTGCCGGATTTTTATATGGACTTTTTAAAGGTTTTTCTTTGGAAAAATGCGGAAAACTGGGATCCAGCTGTGGCTATGAAGTTTGTCAGGTAATTGGAGCTACTATTCCTGATGAAGGCTGGGATAGAATAAAACAGATAATTTGACGATTTTTCTTGCATTCAGTCATGTAAAAGTGTATTTATCTGTTAATTGAGGTCAATACTTGTCCAAAACAGAAACCTGGTTTTTTCTTCAGGTATAATTGAACTGTAACGCTTCAAATGCAGCAGTAAGATTATAAATTGCCTCGAAAATACAGGATTTTTATCAAAGTGCCTGAAATAAGACATTAACCGAAACAAAGTTTTTCCAAGTTAAATGAGAGTTTTATTTCAATGTACAAAGATTAATTAAAAAACTTGTTATTGAGATAATTAAAATCTGTATCTGATTAAACCAGTCAAAATTTATTAATGTTTTGAAACCATTTTCCAATATCAGAGGAAATTGAGGATTTCTGACATTAAACAGTATTCCGTTCTGGGCTATGTAGTATCCTGAAAAACCGGTAACACCGGTAATCCTAATCCTTAATCATCTGCAACTTTCTCATGGAGGTTCTTTGTGACCAGTAAACTTTATGTAGGAAATCTCCCCTTCAGTGTTACTGAGGATCAAATAAGGGAGCTTTTCTCTCAGGTCGGCGAAGTTGATTCTGTAAAAATTATCACAGATCGTGAAACAGGAAGATCACGCGGTTTCTGCTTTGTCGAGATGGATAATGCTGATGAAGCAATATCAGCTTTAAATGGTAAAGATTTTGGCGGCAGAAACTTAACAGTAAGTGAAGCTCGTGAAAAGGAGAATAAACAATACTCCCGGCCAAATCATGGAGGTTATAAAAAACGGTTCAATTCCCGTTGAACCATACCAGATCATGACAATTAATTGATTAAACTGCAATATTGAACCAGACAGGTTCAAACTTATGACTTCAAAGGATAGTTGTAACATGTAAATTTGCAGTTTTCCATTAAGAATTTCCTGGATAAAGGGGCTGTTACAGCCCCTTTTTAATATGATTCTGGAATATTTACTACCTGCACGGAAGTTGCCTGTGGTCCCTTCTCTCCCATCTCTTCAGAAAATCTTACTCCCATTCCAATTCTTAAATTTTCAAACGGAGTATGTAAAACACTATTTCGATGAAAAAAGATCTCCCTGCCATCATTTGTTCTTATAAAACCGATTCCATCACCTGGTATAATATGCTCGATAACCCCCTGCACATTTTGATATTCATGGTATTTTATATCACCCCGCTGCTTTTCCATTAACTCTCTTAACTGTCTTGCAGCCGCATCAAAAGCCCAGCGAATCTCTGCAGCTGCGTCAAGATGTAAATTTCCCCTTGAAGGATCACGACTTATTACAAGTTCGTGACCCGGCGGAACCTTCATATCAATACGCACTTTATAAGGTTGACCGGACCTCTGGTGTTTCTGTACCTTTTCTACTACTACACGACAACTGCTGATATAATTGCAGATTCTATCCAGCTTTTGTGCTTTTCTTCTTATCAATTCTTCAAGTTCAGCAGTTTTCTCAACTTCCCGGAAAGTTATTTCGATTGGGATTTGCATAACAAAATCCTGATAATTGTTAATTTACTATTTACCTCTACTTAAAACATTGCAGGCACTCCATTCTAAAAGCCTGATATGGATCAAGTCCCTGTTCTATTCCAATATTGTACGCATTGCCCCTGCACCCGATACACTCCTCAAGAAACAGACAATCTGAACATTTTCCCTCCAAATATTTCTCCACATTCCTGGCATAACAGAATATTTCAGAACTATAAATCTCTTCCAGATTCTTGTGAAAAACATTATAAGGATACAGACCATTTTTAAAAAACGATCTATTTTCGTCAAATCTTACAATTGGGCACGGTCTGACATTCCCATCAACAGTAACATACAGACTGCAGGAAGGATAAAAACAATTACAGGCAAATACCGGAGTATAGGGCAACCAGTCAAAACCATACTGTTCGCGATCAATTGAAAGCATTTTTATTTTACAATTTTTGATACTTTCATTATCCAGATAATAGTTACTCAGATATTTTTTGGCCCTTCCCACAGGTTTAAGCATCCGGATATCAGGAAAAATATTGTGTCTTCTACAAAAATGCCATATCTCTTCAACTTCCTCAACATTCATCCTGTTGCATACAAAAGAAATACCCATTCTAAGCAATTCCGGATTATTTAATTCAGCAAAACCAGCCTGAATCAAATTGTGTAAACCAGCCTGTATTTCAATATATGCTCCAGATAAACCGGCACAAAAATCCTGCACAGAAGGCCTTAATGAATCCAGTTTTGCAATGACAGATACATTCTTTTCATACAGATACGACGCCACATCGGCTGTTACCAGCAACCCATTGGTTAAAACAACAGGAATCATTTTTTTATTGTTTATAAAACCGATCAGTTCCTGGAATTCCGGATACAGTAAAGGTTCTCCTCCACTAATGACAACTGAACCAGCGCCAAGATCATACGCCTGATCTATTATACCCTGTAATACTATAAAATCGATTTCATCCTTTTCATATTCATGATCCTTATGATAGCAGTATTTGCAGCTAAGATTACATTTATTACTTATCTCAATTCTTATTGATAATAATTTACTTTGACAGCCAGCCATACGCGCCTGTTCAGGCCTGAAAGTGTATCCATGAAGCAAGGGTGGTTTTTTAAATCTGCTTCTATTCTCGAATCCCTGATTCATGGATAACCTCATTTTTTCACATTTTACGGTTTTCATGTATTTATAATATCGAAGTCTGTTATTTTAGATGTAAATTCCAGTAGAGACAAAAACTTGTGTTATAACAGATAAAAAACAAGCCTTGATGCGATCTGTAATTGATCACGTTGATGATTTCCTGTTAAACCGAGGTGACATTTCACCCCAATGATTCGGGACAATTGCCGGCTTGTCTGGCGAAATCATTTGGAATGTTGTCACCTCTGTTTGTTTTCCATTTCCTTTATCTTGTTTATTCTTCGCAGATGTCTTTGATTACAGGTGAATTTCGCATGTAAAAATGTATATATAAGTTCCAGTGCATATTCACGCCCAACTACCCGTGCACCCAGACAGATCATGTTCAGATCGTCATCTTCAACCCCCTGATGAGCTGAATAGACATCAGAAATCAATCCTGCCCGAATCCCACAAACCTTATTTGCTGCAATACACGCTCCAACTCCACTTCCACAAACTGCTATTCCCCTATCAATATCCATCCTCGACAGAGCATTCGAAAGCGCAAACACATAATCAGGGTAATCATCGTCTGGAATGTACTCATGAGCACCAAAATCCTTTATCTGGTATCCCCATCTACTAACAGATTCACAAACTGCCTGTTTTAAAACATATCCTCCATGGTCAACAGCAATACCTACCTGCATAGAACCGCTCAATTCAATGAAAAACGTGATATTTTAAAACCTGAATATTATTTCACTTCTGTTTTACAGGAAAAATTGTGCCATATCAAGCCGATTACCAAATCCTATTCAGGATGCACTCTTGTCTGAAGCTGGATTACAACAGGCTCGAAACTTTTATTTTACGGGATTCAGAGAGACATCGTTTAGTTTTATTAACTTGTTTCGGGCTGTTTAACATTCACAATAATTGAGCCCGGGCCTCGATTTTACGGTTTCTCAAGTTTATTAACTTCAAGTACCACTGCACCAAACTCTGCGGAAATTTTACCGCTTACCAGAAAAGCACTTTGCACTCTTAATATGGACGCATACCTGTTATATATCTGTGGAAAAAAAACCGTTTCAAAAATGTCGGTTTCATCTTCGAATGTTACAAATTCCATATTATCTCCCATTTTGGTGGAAACCGTTTTTGCTGTAATACACCAGCCAAGAATGGTTACATTTTTTCCTGCACAATGCCGTATTTCTTTTGCTTTTATTCTGCCTTTTTTTGCACACCGGACCAGTGTTACGGGATGACATGATGTAAGAAAACCAAGCGTTTGATACTGGTATAAAAGAAACTGGTTTAAAGAGAGTGCTTTGAGTCTGGGTATCTCTGCATTTTCATTTCGGTATGAACGGAAAGTTTTACGCATCTGCCAGAACTGCTGTGAGCGGTTTAGTTTTCTGCAAAGATTATCACACGCACCAGCCAGTAAGAGTTTTTCCATATCCGATTCATCAATTTCAGTTCTGACTATAAAATCCTCCAGGCTTTTATAGTACCCCTTTTCTTTACGAGACTGCACAATGCGCTGCTGTGCTTTGAGACAGAGGCCTTTAATCTGACAAAAGCCTGTAACGATTGTGTTATCGTATGAAAAATACCTGCATTCACTTCTGTTTACATCAGGTGGAACTATTTTTATACCAAGTCTCTGTGCTTCACTGATATAAGCCTGAGTAGCATAATATCCACCATAATTTGACAATACAGCAGCCATGAAAGCTGCCGGATGATGCGCTTTAAGATAAGCAGCCTGAAATGAAACCTGTACATAACTTGCAGAATGGGGTTTACAAAAAGAATATCCGCTGAATGAAAGCATCATTTCCCAGACTGCCTGAACCACCTCTTCTTTTACACCATTTTTTAAAGCTCCCTTAAAAAACATTACTCTGAAATCCTCAAATCTGCGCCCCCTGCTTTTTTTGGACATAATTTTCCGCAACATATCAGCATCCTCAGCACAAAAGCCAGCCATAGCCATGGCCACTTTCGAAACATCCTCCTGGTACACCATTATTCCGTATGTTTCTCCCAGAACATCATCAAGCACAGGATGAAGCGATTTGTAAGTTTCACCCTTCAATCTCTTGATATATTCATGGATATAGCGATTCGCAGCAGGACGGATAATTGAAGAATGAATTACAAGATGTTCGAAGTCACCAACTCCAGTCTTGCGCTGTAAAAGTCGCATAGCAGGAGATTCAGTGTAAAAAACACCTATTGTTTTTCCATTGGAAAACAGATCTTTTGTTTTTATATCCGACTGAGGATTCCAGCTTTCTTCGTCAAAATCAATCCCCTCCCTCCTGATATTCTTTATACCATCACGAATTACCGCAAGTGACCGGTTTCCTAACAGATCTATTTTTACCAGCCCCATCTCCTCAACCCCTTCCTTTTCCCACTGTAGAATCGGGTACCCTTTGGCTGAATACTGTATTGGTCCCACTGTATTAATTGGCACCGGAGTGATTACAACCCCTCCGCAATGAGTTCCGATTCCCCTTGGCATACCAATAATCTTCCCAGCCTGTTGAAGAATCTGCTGCCATGGAGAATCAAAAACAATATTTCGCATGGTTGGCCACTGTTTCAATACCATCTCCATGTTTTTGGCATGTTCTGGAAGATCTATAAACCAGGGAATTTTTTTTGTAATTCTGCTGATCTCATCTTCTGTTAAACCGTAAATTCTGGCCACTTCCCTGATCGCCATTCTTGCGCCGCAGCTCTGATGTGTTGCAACCATTGCAGTGTGCTCAGTTCCGTAATGATCAAACACATAATCAAGTACACTATCACGCTCATCCCATGCAAAATCCACATCAATATCCGGAGGATCTGTACGGCCAGGATTCAAAAACCGCTCAAACATAAGATTGTACCGCAAAGGATCTACATTGGTTATACCCAGACAATATGCAATAATACTTGCAGCCCCCGAACCACGGCCACATGTGCGAGGAGACTGCTTCACAATATCATCAACCACAAGAAAGTAATCGGTAAACCTTTTGTTATTAATGAGTTGCAGCTCATAATTAATTCTTTTTGTTATTTGCTCTGATAGACTTCCGTAGCGCTTCATAGCTCCAGTTATTGCTTTTTTTCTCAGCAGTTCCACTGAAGATCCTTTACATTGAAATCGCGGCATTATTGGAGTTCCAAACCTGGTGCGTGAAAAAACAGTTTTTGCAAACCTTTCCGTAGTTTCAAGTGCTTTACCAAACACTTCAAATCTGTCGAGAATCTGTTCCCAGGTACAAAAAAAAGAATCACTGTCAAGTAACTCCCTTTTCTCCAAACGGGACAATGTTGTATTACAAGCAATTGCACGAAGAAGTTTATGGGTTTCGAATTCATCACTGCAGGTAAACGCCATGGGGGGTACAACAAGACACGGAAATCCCTCACTCAAAACCTCAGCAGGTGGTTTCCGCGGACGACTCATACGGTAATAGATGGTACCGGTATTTCGAAATTCCCTTAAAAGAGATATGTTATCTGTAACAATATGAATGCCTTTGCTACCGGAGTTTATGGAATTAATAAGGTTAAATGAACTGCAGCAGTGAAATTCACTTATAATACGGCAAAGATTTGAAAAACCAGTTTCGCCCTCAGCATAAAGAACAGCTTCTCCTTCGTTACAACACAACTGCGCTGCAATAAGAGGAGTTAATTCGTATTCATTACACCAATGGAGAAATGATGGAAGACCATAGAGGTTGTTTCGATCTGCTATGGCAACAGAATCGTATCCGAGCTC
Organism: Chitinispirillaceae bacterium; assembly: GCA_035306725.1. Classification (GTDB taxonomy): domain Bacteria; phylum Fibrobacterota; class Chitinivibrionia; order Chitinivibrionales; family Chitinispirillaceae; genus JAAYEB01. The sequence goes on from DATGNN010000105.1 coordinate 11,117, forward strand.
ACGGGCAATTTTGCAGATCGATTCAGTTGAGAGAACCCCTCGAAGAATGGAATAATAACTTATTGCAAATGGGAGCAGTTTCATTCGTTGTTGTTGCCGTAATCGCTTCGGGTTACCGAACAGTTTCCTTTAGTCTTTAAGCCAATCCCTTATCCCAATGTTCACCGAAAAGACTGGTGTAAAGGAATTGCTTTTATTGAAATTAAACAGACACTCTTTTGTTAACACTGTTTGTTTTTACAAACAGAACCCCATCCCAATAAATTTATTACACCTGTAATCGCAAGCGGGAATAACCATCCAAACAAAGGTACAAAAACACCAATCGACACACCGATAAAAAGAGCCAGATCTATACCAATATCCGAATCTTTTCGTTTTGGATTGATACTGATTCTGCTGTTAATCAGTATAACGGTTCCAAGAGCGCACAAAAAAGTAACAGTTCTGGCCATACCTGCCAATGATAACAAGGCAGTATTGGTTGCCAACAGAAATATTACTGTATACGGAATGCTCAATATTGCTGAAGTAAATATCTGGGCATTACGCATACGCTTATGTGAGAAATCGTAATAAGGACATTCCCTGAACCACACAGATGCTTCCTGAAAATAAGTTGCATAGTAAAAACTCAGAACAAAAAAGGTTAATACTGTAAAAAAATCAACGAAAAGCAGTTCCCGATCACCAATCAAGACCAATACCAGTATAAGAAGTACAGGTGCAACCAGGGTAAAAAACGGAAAGAGAAACGGATCACTCCTGAAAAGATACAGCATGTTTCGTGTCACATACGGACGAATTGATATCGGTGCCAGTTTCCCCGCTGCATTTGATACACAAAAGAAGAAACGCGATAAAACAGTAAAAATATGAATCCCCTGTGAATTTTGAATACCTGGTTGTTGTGAATCCCGTGATACGGGTCGGATAAGATTACTTTTTAAAACTGATGCACCAAGACGCGGAAAAAAATATGTAAACAGAAGAAGACCGGCAGGAACACCTGCAAGATTAGACAGCTCGCGTTCCTTGTATATAAAAATCTCAAGAATTACCGAAACCAGAGTACACGAAGTAATAAAAGGTAATATCGCTTTTTGAGATTCAAGTAACGCACGAACTGCAATTTTTTTTCGCTGCCTGTAACTTATGCGAATAATAAAAAGAAAATCTTCAGTTCTTGGGAAACGCAAAATACGGGATATTTTAAGAAAAAGAAGCATCTGGAGAACAAAAACTGCAATCACCAGAAGTGTTGGCACCGGAATACGGGGAGCATTGGGGTTAATCATTGAAACAGCTTCAAAAATCCCGAAAAAAAGCACTCCGGCACCAGCACCTCTGAATACAGATTGTGAAAATGATGGATTAAAGCCAATGATACGCTTTACAAGCAGATTCTGTGCAGATTCCAGGTTCATAATGAAAAACCTGAATTTTCTGGTATATTGACAAAAATATTATAATAGATCTCGTCAAGCTGCATTCCGGGATGGCTGTTCAGAAGTTCCTGAACTTTACCGGCAAAAGCAACGGTACCGTTTTTCAGGATTATTACATTTTGAGCAATTTTTTCTACAAAATCCAGTATATGTGAAGATACGAGCACCCCTTTCCCCTGTTCTTTATATGATAAAAGAAGCTTTTTAACTCCAAACACAGCAACCGGGTCCAGCCCATTGGTAGGTTCATCAATGATCAGATAATTATAAGCTCCAAGGAATGCTGCCAATAATGAAACCTTGCGCCGCATTCCCTGCGAATACTCTCTGCATGGAGATGTTTCAAACCAGGAACCTATTTGTAAAAGTTGCCGGAACTGAGCCATAAATATGTCAAATTCCTGCTTTTTGATATTATGAATCTCTTTTACAATGTATGCAATCTCATAACCGCTTAACCTTTCATCCAGAACAGGTTCTTCAGGCGCATATCCGATTCCGTAAGTATGCGGCACCGATCCACTCATATCATTTACCGGCACAGAATCGATGGTGTAATCACCGCCATATTGTAATAATTCATTAAGAAGAATGCGGATCAGTGTAGTTTTACCACTTCCGTTTGACCCTACAAGCGCAGTAATGGAATCGGATTCAAGAGTCAGCGACAGCGGCCCCAACTGAAAACGATTGTTTCGGCCATAAGAATAAATAAAATTGTTCAGTTCAAAAAGCATGTCATTTCCCGGTTTTTAATCATGGATGATTGTTTTTTACAAATGCAGTCAAGGTAATAAATAAATTACGCTTTGGATAATTAAAATATTCTCCTGATCCAATCCAGATAATTACTCTGTATAATCAAATGCAGAATTTCTGTTACTTCGATTTCATTATGCAACATAAGTGCGCCCCCAAAACCGTATGGCACGTTCACCAAAATTCTGATGAATTGTATCTATCGCATTCATAAGATTCTCTTCTCGCTGGTTATCCATGAACAGATCCATCTGACCATACGGAAATGTCAACTCTGAAAACCGTACAGTCAAA
>DATGNN010000106.1:0-3099 GCA_035306725.1 Chitinispirillaceae bacterium
CTTATCGAAGTATTTTACTGAAATTTCAGCCAGCCTCGGATTGAAATGGATATCTGCCACCAACGGAAGGTCATATCCCCGCTTTTGCAGTTCATTTACAATATTTTTCAGATTTTCAGCATCTGAAATACCTTTCACCGCACAGCGTACAATGTCAGCACCAACTTTTGCCAAACTAATTATCTGCTCAACAGTAGCATCTGTATCTTTTGTGCTGGTATCTGTCATCGATTGAATCCGGATGGGATTTCTCCCCCCAACACCGACATTGCCAACCTTCACTTCAACAGTCTCCTGTCTTTCGTATTTCGTAATATCTTTTACGTAATTAAAATGATGATTTTCCATAATAATCCTTTTGAAAAAGTACAAATTTAACCCAATGCTTTTAATTTTAAAAGATTCTTATATTTTTGTTCTGAAGTTTAAACATATGGATTTAGAAATCAATAATATAACAAAGTTTTTTGGAAAACAGAAAGTCCTTGATCAGGTCAGTTTTTCAGTTTCCAAAGGAAATCTGTTAGGTTTTCTTGGACCAAACGGTGCCGGAAAATCTACATTGATGAAAATTATTACCGGTTTTTTGCCTGCCACCTCCGGAGAAGTGTGGCTTGATAGCAAAAAGGTTTCTGTTGACAATACCGCCATTCGTTGGAATATCGGCTATCTGCCTGAAAACAATCCGCTATATACAGATTTGTTTGTCAGAGAATATTTAGAAATCACCGCCGGATTTTACCGTTTGAAAAGTAAAAAGCAGAAAGTAAATCAAATCATTGCCTTAACCGGCCTGGGTGACGAACAGCACAAAAAAATCGGTGCTCTTTCAAAAGGTTACCGGCAAAGGGTTGGATTGGCACAAGCGCTGATCCATGACCCACCGGTGCTTATCCTTGATGAACCCACAACAGGTCTTGATCCCAACCAGCTGGAGGAAATCCGGTCTTTAATACGAAATATCAGCCTTGAAAAAACGGTGATTCTTTCGTCACACATCATGCAGGAAGTTGAAGCTGTTTGTAACCGGGTTGTGATTATCAATAAAGGCAGAATTGTGGCGGACGGAACTATTTCCGAAATCAGAAACGCCCGCTACCAGCGTAACCAAACTGTGGTTGCCGCTTTTGATAAAAAAGTTGAAACAGAGCAATTGCTGGCGGTTGAAGGAGTTAAAACTGCTGATTTTTCTGCCGGTGAATGGTTTATTGAAGCTGCCGGTGAGCAGGATATTCGCCCTGCAATTTTCCGGTTTGCAGTAGAGAAAAAACTTACTTTGCTAACTTTGACAGAGAAACAGCAAAATCTTGAAAGTGTTTTTCAGCAGCTGACCAGATAAAAACATGCTGAAATTGAAGGAGATTAAGCAAAAAATCAGACATAGAAACGGGAACAAGTGCATTCAGTCTGATTATAAGAAAATAAGCCCCTTAAACTGAGTAAAATAATTTGACGAACTATTTTTACCAGGGATTGTTTTTTTAAATACAAATCATACAGGCAATCAAGGTAAACCATCTCTTAAAGCTTTTTTAATGTTTTGTTTAATTGTAAAAATTCAAAGTGATGGAAAAAGTTGTCAGAATTAATTTTTCAGAAAAAGGGCAGGAGGCAGTAAAGCCTTTGTATGCAATGGGTAAGTATCTTAAAAACAGTGATATAGAAGCTACATTACAGGAGTTAATAAAAATCAGAGTTTCTCAAATTAACGGCTGTGCTTTTTGCCTCGACATGCACTGGAAGGATGCCCGTGCATTGGGTGAAACCGAACAGCGCTTATATGGATTAAGTGTATGGAATGAATCACCATACTACAGCGAACGGGAAAGGGCAGGTTTGCTCTGGGCAGAAGCGGTTACAATCTGCGATGTACCCGATGAAGTGTATGCCGAAACATCAAAATATTTTTCAGAAAAGGAACTTATCGACCTGACAATGGCAGTGAATCTCATCAATGTCTGGAACCGGCTGAATATTCCCTTTTCTAAGGACAACGTAGGCACCTATAAAGCGGGGCAGTATGATTAACTTCCACTGGAAGATTAAGCCGGAATCATAAAGAACGAAATACACAAAGGCGCCATTCTTAAGTCAGAACAGCGCCTTTAAATATTTTAGAGGTTTCCGTTTTACACAGAAACATGAAGAGGTTCTCTTTTTACATGGATTTTATCACTGAAACCAGTTTCTGCAAAGAATCTTTGGCATCGCCAAAGAGCATTCGTGTTTTATCATTGAAAAACAGCATGTTTTCGATTCCTGCATATCCTTTACCCATTCCACGTTTCATGATGATAATATTTTTTGCCAGGTGTGCGTCAATAATCGGCATTCCATATATCGGGCTTCCCGGATCGTCATAAGCTGCCGGATTTACCACATCGTTAGCTCCGATAACTACAGCAACATCTACATTGGGCATGTCAGGATTAATATCATCCATCTCAATCAGTTTTTCATAGGGAACATCGGCTTCTGCGAGAAGAACATTCATGTGTCCCGGCATACGGCCTGCCACAGGATGAATGGCATATTTCACATCCACACCTTTGTCCTCAAGAAGAATATCCAGCTCCTGAGCAATATGCTGAGCCTGCGCAACCGCCAGTCCGTAGCCCGGTATGATTACAACTTTTTGTGAATAGCTCAACAGAACTGCTGCGTCGCTCAATGTTATCTCTTTTATGGCTCCATGCTCTCCCTGAGCGGAAGATGCTCCACCTCCAAAAGATCCGATAACAACATTCAGCAAAGAACGGTTCATCGCCTTACACATCAGGATTGTAAGAATCATTCCTGCTGCACCGACTAAAATACCGCCCAGAATCATCGCCTGATTGTGGTAGATGAAACCCGCCATGGTAGCTGCAATCCCGGATAAGGAATTCAGCAACGAAATAATAACCGGCATGTCTGCACCGCCAATAGGCATGACAAATAATACCCCATACAACAGTGACAATCCTAACAAAATATAGACACTCCACAACATTTCAGCCGGTGGATTGGGCGAAATTACAACGAATGCCCCCAACACAAGCGTAACAATCAGTAATGTCAGGTTGATATAGGTCATGTAAGGTTTCATGATATCACCCA
>DATGNN010000107.1:0-7374 GCA_035306725.1 Chitinispirillaceae bacterium
TCACCACCATTGAATTTTAGTATTCTCAGTGAAGCATACAGATCGTTGTTTTTATTAGTATTTGCCAATAAATTGCAAAATGGCGTTTTAAGTTGAATGGGAGTAAAAACTGAACCGTTATCAGAAATTGAAATAACAAAAAAATTTCTGGAATCAGGATCCGATTCAACAATAATACAGTTTGGGTTTCTTTTTCTGATATCCCTGCATGTATATGAAAATATATTATGAAACACCTGTGTTAATGCAGTGCTACCGCCAAAGAACGGTATTGTGTAATTTTTAAGAGGATCCTGGAAATCCCCGACGAAGTGGATAGAAGGATAATTCTGTTCAAATTCTGAAATCAGGTTCTCAAGGATTTCACATGGATAAACTACGATTGATTGCAGTTGGTTACGCAATTCAATATTATGTTTGTTTTTCATGATATGTTGTAAGGATTGAAGACATTGTTGAATACCCTTTGCTATGGCAACAGCTTTACGGATATCATCCTTGTCCGGGTTTTCAGCCTGGGCAATTTTCATAAATCCAGGCAGCAAAAGTATAAGACCGGTATACTCATTTACTGTATCATGATTATGTTCTCTGAGTACATTAAGAATGTTAATAATACGATCAATCGTTTTAAAGTGAACATTGGCAATCTGTGTATCTATTACTTCACGAAAAACTTCCTGTTGCTTTTTTTTTTCATGTCTGCAACGGGCCAGGGTTCCCCAGAAAAGGTTCATACTCAGAGCTGCTGGAACTGATATGGAAAATATGGTCAGGTGGATTTTGTCATAATTAAGGAAAAGACCAGCTAAAGCAGCAAGAAAACTGACAAAAAAAGGGCAGGGATATTTAAGACTGGACTGATAATGATGACCATGGAAAGCACTGAGCAGTACAGGAAATGCTGTAAATGCAGCCGCAGCTGGCAGGTCATATAACGCCGCGAGTGACCAGGTACAGAATTCAAACAGGAATGCCAAAAAAAGAGAAAGCCATGATGATGTAAATAAAGGGGAAGTTCTATACTTTTCTGGCAATGTCATATACAGACATAAATTCAATGTGACAAAAACAGAGTATATTCCCGGATAATGTTTCAAAAGCAATGTTTCACTCAGGCCCGGGAATAAGCTCACCGTTATTATTATCATGAAACCTGTTAATATTATCAAAAAAAACGATAAATGTATAATTGCATCGTTTTTTTTATGCAGCAGGTATTGTATATCTATCTGCTTAAAAAGTGAGTCTTTGGTTATTTCAATAATATTCATTTATTAAACAAAATCGATTGTCAAGAAATCATTTTATTCAGCTCATGTTAACTAATTAATTTGATACATATGTTATCGTATCCGGGGTGGTCTTTAATATTGATAATTAAATTTATTAAAACAGTTATTGCCTGTTTAACAGGGAAGAGTCTGGGTACAATTTATATTCCAGATAAATAATAATCAAGTAAAACCTGATCGAAGTTGTAATCGTTACCCATTACCGAAACTGTAATGGGTTTTTAGTCTGTTAAGAGCACACTTTAAATATTGCCTGAATCAGCGTTTGGCCATCGTGTTATACTTCAGAGGATGTTTACAGATAACCCACATTTATCCGGCTGATATATTTTTCATCTGTCCTTTTTACCAGCGTCTGTGAACCGGTTCATGTAAATGAAACTGCTGGTCCACGGAAATTATTCAAAAATTCTTTTTGCAATTTGCGCTGCAAATTTTCCCTGAAATCTTGCTCCATTCAGTTCATTTTCGGAAGGCATTCTTTCTCCTGAAGGACCGCTTATAGTTGAGGTTCCGTATGGACTGCAGCCTGTTATTTCATCAATGCGTGACTGGCCTTTAAAAGAATATGGCAGACCTACAACAATCATTCCATGGTGAATCAAGGTATTGTACATTGATAAAATTGTTGATTCCTGACCTCCATGCTGGGTGGCACTGCTGGTAAAACAACTACCCACTTTACCTGTCAGGGCATTTGTACTCCACAACGGGCCGGTTGAATCCAGAAACATTCTCATCTGGCCAATCATGTTGCCAAACCTTGTAGGTGATCCAAAAAATAAAAGATCATAATCAGCCAATTCCTCCATTGAGACGACTGGAACATGTTCAATTTTTTTCTGAAATTCCAATGCCCTGAGTGCTTTTAGCACCGAATCAGAAAGCAGTTCCGGAATTCTTTTAAGTGTAACATCCTGTGTTACTTCATGTATTCCCTCTTTTACCGCTTCTGCCAGTTGCCAGGTATGTCCATATGTGGAATAAAACATTACGAGTGCTTTCATGAATACTCCTTGTTATATCAGTTAATACAGACCGTGATCATTGGTCATGGTTATTGGCCAGGTATACTGAATCAGATTATCAGCGAATTACATTCCATACCAGGATCATGTGAATTATGAATTATGAATTCAGGATTGCTCTACATTCACCATTCATAATTCACAATTTTATCACAGATCATCATTACTTAATCGTCTTCATTTAGAAAAAAACAGTTGTATATACAGATATTTAGTATTTTAGAATTTTACCTGAAGTGACAATAATGATTACTGATTTGAGGCCACAGCGGATGGCCACTAAGAATGAAAATGCTGTTCAGGAAAGTTATTGAGCAATATTGCGAATTGTGATAGGGTAGATGTTAAAAATCAGCCCTGCAAATGAAACAATAAACATTGTTATGAATTCAGAAATGAGGGATAAAAATGTATTTGATTCCTGAAGTTAAAGAAATAGATACATTTAATGGATCTTGTAAGTTAGCTGATATTAAGAAGATCTCAATAAAAAGTATTCACAGGGATCTGTTTCATGCCGGCACTTTCCTGCAGAAGAGGATAATGTTTTTAACCGGTCATATGATTCCTATTATGGTTTCGGAAAAAAAATCTTCTAACGAGATATATCTGGATTTTGAAGATTTTGGTTGCAGTGAAACTTATTCGCTGAAAATTGATGAAAATGGTATTGCGATAAATGGAAAGTCGCCAAAAGCTTTATTTTGGGGAATACAGACTTTATTGCAAATCATTCAACAGTATCATTATACTCTTCCATGTTTGAAAATTGAAGATGAACCGGATTTTAAACATCGTGGATTTTATCATGATGTAACCCGTGGAAAGGTTCCAAAGCTTTCTACATTAAAGTGGTTAGTGGAAAAATGTGCTTATTATAAAATAAATGAACTTCAGTTGTATGTGGAACACTCTTTCGCATTTAAATGTGTTCCTGAATTGTGGACAGGGAAAGATCCTTTGACTGCTCAGGAAATTTTGGAACTTGATGAATATTGTCGTGATTTTCATATCGATCTGATTCCATCAATGGCAACATTTGGACATCTCTATGAATTGCTGCGTCTGAGAAAGTATCAGCATTTAAACGAATTGGAAATTTCTGCTGCGGATCTGCCGCATGATTTATGGGATCGTATGGCTCACTATACGATTGATCCTTCGAATGAAGAAAGTTTTAATCTTATAAAACTGATGATAGAAGAATATCTTCCGCTGTTTTCTTCAGAATATTTTAATATATGCTGCGATGAAACATTCGATTTAGGCAAAGGCAGAAATAAGGCACTGGCGCACTCTGGTGTCGAAAGGCTTTATATTGATTTTGTCAAGAAAATTGCAGAACTTGTCATATCAAACGGAAAAATTCCCATGATGTGGGGAGATATTGTGTTAAATCATCGTGATTTAATTCATGAACTGCCTTCACAAACAGTTTTTTTGAACTGGGAATATGGTGCTGATGTTACCGAGGAGGCTACAAGAAAATTTTCTGAAGCTGGTGTTACACAGATTGTGTGTCCTGGTGTACAAGGGTGGAGTAGATTTGCCTGTGACATTGATCATGCGTCAACAAATATCAGAAAAAAAATCCAATACGGGGTAAAGTTTAATGCTGATGGAGTTCTGAATACTGACTGGGGAGATTGCGGCCATATAAATTTTGTTTCAGGCGCCCTGCATGGAATGGCATTGGGTGCAGCACTCTCATGGAATTCATCTTCTGTTTTTAGTGATACTGAGTTTGACAGAGCAATTTCGTTACTTGAGTGGAAGGATCGTTCATCAGAGCTTGCATCTTTACTCAGAGAATTGGGAAACCTTTGTTCTTATCATTTTGGTAATATCTATGCCTGGGTAAACAATAAGGATTGTCTCTGGAACAAGGAAGAAGAGTTGAAAAATATGGATTCTGAAATACTCCTGCGAAATTATTTCAGGGCAGATGAAATTCAGACAAAACTGTTGAACTTAAAAAAAGATAACCGTCTTGATTTTCTGGAGTTCATGTGGAGTGCTAAAATGATTAAGTGGACACTGGCCGCTCTTTTGTTTAAAAAAGAAAAAGAGTACAGACAGGAAGCGAAGGCACCTTTGTCCGGAAATGAACTGATTGAAACAGGATGTTTTTTATTAGATGAATTTATTTTTTTATGGAGAGAGCGTAATAAAGAATCTGAGCTGTGTAATATTGTTTCTACTTTTAGATCTGTTTTTGACAGAATATGGCAGATTACTCAATCAAATCAGCAATGAAGTCGGTTTCCCACTGTAGTATCCTTATTTGTACATTTAAGCGGAATCGATAGTTTGGTAAAATGACAGGTATATTTAAAGAATGGAGTGCGTGATTTTCATGATTATTTCACAAGAATCATGAATTGGTGTGTGATGGTAGTTTTTATCAAAAAAGAAACCGGAATAACCATTGCATCAGCTAATATTGAACCTGTTTTAGTCTGATCTTATCAGATAAGAACTGGAGTTAAAATGATTCTTGATATTTTTCCGAATATGGGCAGATATATAGCAATTCATCCTGGTTTCGAATCTGCATTCCAGTTCCTTCATTCAATAGATCCTGATGCATTTACTTGTGGAAAAAGATATATAAAAGGTGAATATGTTTATGCGCTCGCCATGACAGGGCCTGGTATCGGAGTATCGAACGCCAGACTTGAATCCCATAAAAAATATATAGAAATACAGTTTTCGGCACGTGGAATTGATAATATCGGGTGGAGATCTGTTTCCAAATGTTTCGGTGCCGGGGATTATGATTCCGTTAACGACACAATCTATTATTCAGATATTCCAGATACATGGTTTGGGCTCGTTCCCGGGATGTATGCAATATTTTTTCCTGAAGATGCTCATGCTCCACTTTCTGTTAACGGAGTATTGCATACAATTGTTATAAGGGTAAGAGTAGAGTGGTAGGAATTAAATTTGATGAAAAAAATAGATATAAACAGACGTGTCTGTTTATAAATTTTCACCTGTCCCAAAAGTTTATACCATTTTTAATAATCTGAAAATGTATTTTATCAGATATGGATTTTATAATAGAACAGGCTGGATCTGTAACTTTCAGGATTTTAGATTCAGGAATAGAATTTCTTCTTATACGTTCAAAAAAAGAGCCTTCAAAGTGGATATTTCCAAAAGGACATGTAGAAATGGGAGAAACTCTTGAAGAGACCTCATTACGGGAGTTAACGGAAGAAGCTGGTGTGTCGGGAGAAATAATTACATTTCTGGATACAGTTGAATTTAATAAACACAAAAAGAAGTACAGAGTAAGTTATTTTCTTGCCAGATTTAAAGCTGTTGTTAATAAGGGTGAAAAGGGCAGGGAACCGCAATGGTACAATTATAAAAAGGCAATGGAAATGCTTTCATTTCCGTCTGCCCGTTCCCTTATTGAATTATCAGTAAAAATGATTGAAGACCAATAGCTTTGTTTTTTTGTATTGTGTAAGAAAACTGATTTAACGGTTTCAACTGTTACAATTCATATCAAAAAGGTGACCTCAAGAAAAAAAAATTAAATACATGCGATTAAACTGATGATCTTTATCAGGAATACTTTCATCATATCATTCAACAGATTATTTTTAATTTCTTTATTTAAAGCAGGATTTACATTCCGGTTAATAATACTGTGAATAACATGTTTTTGGATAATTCCGGAAAAATTAAAAGTTCATGTCATTATAGAAGTGTTTCTTTTTACAATCGTAATTCCTCTTTCAAAAACATCAAAAATTGTACACCTTTTATATCATTTTCTGATATTTGATTATTTATCAGCAAAATGAAAATAAAAAACTTTATACCGTGCATATAAGAATGGATTTCGGGTGAGTGAAAGGATTCTGAGAAGTACAGATTATTTTGGTGCTATAGTTTCAGCTGCGACTCTTGCTCCTCCTGGTGTCGAAGTTGTTACCGATTTACGTTGCAGGCGACGTCCGCAAAGACGTCGATGTCATGGATTAATCAGGTTGCGATTACAGGAAAAACCTGCAGAGTTGATCTGGTGGTGTCCGCAATGTGGTGATAATGGAATAATTCGAAACTGGAAAGGCATTCCATGGACGCTTGTTCATACCAGAGCTGATGATACCAGTAATTGTGATGAGTATTGTGAAATCCTTCTTTCAAAAAAAGAATATGCTCTTTTAACAGAAATATCAATACTTGTATCAGGAGCCATAAAAGTTGTAGAGGATGCAAGAGTGAAAGATGATGCTTATGTCATTGTTGGTTCTGTAGATGATATTGATGATTTGATGGGTTATATCGCATTTGAAGCTAATCATGAACAAAAACCTCGTAGAAGACTTGCTTTAAACCGGTTGTTTGATAAATTCTCGGATACCATTGAGGGAAAATGGTAATGAATCTGCCTCTTGATAGTTAGACCACTTTTCTGCTATAATTAAACAATGGTTTTAATTGGAATCAGATTCAGGTAAATAGATGGAATCTGTTACCAGAAACTCTTTGAGCTGCCATGAGTTAAATGCAGAATAAGGAGATGTGTAGATTAATTACAACAGATGCCACGCACAGAGGTGATAGAAGAGTATGTCAGAGTTTTTCGAAAAAATACCACTACAGCAGTTACGACCCGGTATGTACGTGAATGATGTATTTAATGAGACTGGTATTTTTCTCTTTACTGTAAAAAACAAGATTACAGGTTATCATCAGATAGAGTCTTTGAGACGTCAGGGGGTTGGTTTTTGTTCAATAATACGCGAAAACCATACTGGCAGAATAGAACAGGTCGTTTCTGCATCCAATGGATGGTTGAATTCTCAACAGCACCAAAATCTGAAAAAAGTTAATCTGAACCGCAAAAAAATTATTAAAACTGTGAAAGAGTTTATGGCATCTGTTAAAACCGGCAGATTCTTTTCTTATGGTACACTTTCTTTAACTATTGAAAACTTAATCGAGCAGGTATTGGATAGTACAGATTCTTATTTGGGATTATGTCAGATAAAATCGTACAACGATGAACTTTATACGCATTCAGTTAA
>DATGNN010000108.1:0-14524 GCA_035306725.1 Chitinispirillaceae bacterium
TATTATTGTTCTTGCACACAGCCTGAAACTGAAAGTAATTGCCGAAGGTGTAGAACAGCAGGCAGAAGCTGATTTTCTTCAAAAACACGATTGTGAACAGATGCAGGGTTATCTTTTCAGCCCGCCTGTGCCCGTCCAGGAGTTTGAAAAAATGCTCATACAGATTCTCGAGAGCACTGAAGCATAGATTGCGGAACTTTGTTTGACTCAAGAATTAACTTAATCGCTTCGTGAGCAGTTATTAATCCAAAAATTCCGGTCATGTATGAGATACTGCCCAATGAAGGGCGTTCCCTTCCACGATCCCAGGTCTCATTTTTGTCGTATTGGGAAACACTTGCTGTATCAACCTGCTCAACTGAATAAACACACCTGATACCTGTATAAACTCCCCTTCGGTGAATTCTTTTACGGATAATTCTGGCAAGCGGACATACCGAAGATTCCGATATGTCACCCACACGAACTGCAAAGGGATCGGTTCTGGCAGCAGCTCCCATACTTGTCACCGCGCAAATACGCGCTTGTGAAACAGCAACCAGCAGTGACGCCTTTGAGGATACACTGTCAATCGCATCAACAACCACATCAACACCTTCAAGCAACTCCCCCACTGTGCTTTCATCAACAAATACAGCTCTTTTTTCAACCTTGCATTCAGGATTAATCTGAAAAATCCGTTTTTGTGCAGCATCAACTTTCATTCCGTTGACAGTCTCTTCGGTTGCAAATAACTGACGATTAAAATTGCTGTACTTGACTGTGTCAAAATCGATTATTCTCAGATACCCCACACCACTTCTGGCAAGAGTTTCTACAGCATAAGATCCTACACCACCCAAACCAAACACTGCCACACGCGCTTCACCAAGACGGCGCACAGCGCTTTCACCCAACAACAATCCTGTTCGTGAAAATTTTTCCATGTCTGTTTGTACTAATCCTTACAAAAATCAAAAAGTTTAATGGAATTATTATAAGTCTGTTCTGCTATATGTACCGGATTACTTTTCCTGAGGAAAGAAACGCTATTAACAATTGCAGTCAGGTTTGCAGGCTCATTTAATCCCTGGTACCCTGAAGGTAAAATATCGGGGCTGTCGGTTTCGATCAAAAGATAATCATCGGATACAGCCTGTGCAGATAAACGTGCCCGCCTGTTTTTATCGTAAGTAACAGATCCGCTAAAAGATAAATATAAACCCAGACTTTGTAATTTTCCCACAAGTTCGGGAGATCCGCTGTAAGAATGGACAACTCCTCCGCAAGGAACAACAGACCTGTGTTTTATCTGTTTGAGAAGATCCCCGAATGCTTTTCTGCAATGAATTGATACAGGCCGTCTTAACCTGGCAGCTAATTCAATTTGCCTTGAAAATACGTTTAACTGATCTATATCATTGCGTTCTTTTATCAGATGATCCAGCCCGATCTCTCCAACAGCAGCTTCAGGAAACTTTATCAGTACATTTTCCAGTTTTTCGTACCAGTTGCCACTCAGATCACGCACAAACCAGGGATGTACACCGAAAGAGGGAATTATCATTTTGTAATCTGTTGCAAGTGCGGCAACCTTTTCCCAGTCCTGTTCACATGTCCCGCAGCATAAAATCTTTTCTATTCCTGCTGTAACAGCTCTTTTCAGAACAGATTTGTGATTCGGATAAATTCTACGGTCCTGAATATGGCAATGGGAATCAAAAAAGCGCATAATTTGTAATATATATTTTAGAGTATATTGAACATAGAAACATAATTGCAGGATCAAAATATCAACATCAACAATTTCAGCGACAAAGAGCAAAGGGTAGCAGACGTTCCCCGATGTAAAATACTCATCTTATTGTTTCTGATTGTCTTTTATTTTCCTGTTAGGCGGGACTATACACTGGTTTCCACACGCCCCCGAACTTCAATCTAAATGATGTTTTGTTCCTGTTTCGTATTTAGGTTTTTGATTTTTTCTGCTTATTTTCATGCTTTTTCTCTGGTTCTATTTCGAATTTCGTATTTTCCTGATCGTTCTATTTCGAATTTCGTATTATTTATTTCGAATTTTAATTTTTACCGCGGGGGACGTGTGCGCTCGGCGACCCTGATGATAAAAAAAATATATTGCTAAATAAATAGCTACCCGGGATGCAGGCAAAATGCGGCATTTAACCCCCAATATTCTTTAGAAGTGTAGATTCACCAATTTATAATATTCACAAACACTTGCCTTTTTATGCAACGAAATACAATATTGTTTTTGCACAAAGAGATAAATTATGGATATAAATAAAAATCAGAAACTTGATCCAGTCAGTTTTTCCATATGGCTGACCGGGTCAATTCTTGGAAAAACATGGCGGGTTTCGGTTAAATCCAGACCTCAGCCCGATCCATATAATGATTTTGGAACCGGACGTATCTACAGTTTATGGCATTCACAGCTTCTGCCTCTGGCTTTCATTTTCCGCAATACAGGAAAAACGGCTGTAATTTCCAGGAGTCGTGACGGAGTACGGGCTGCGAATGTTACAAAAAAATGGAACTACGATGTAATCTATGGATCCTCCAGTAAGGGCGGAATGGCTGCACTACGTCAGTGTATACGGGTTCTGAAAATGAACCGGTGTGCTGTAATTACTCCTGACGGACCCAGAGGCCCCAGAGAAATCATAAAAAACGGAATAGCTCAACTTTCCCTGATCTCAGGTGCTCCTGTAGTACCGATATCTGCATTTGCAGATTCGTACTGGCGCCTTAAATCCTGGGATCGGTTTGTTATTCCCAAACCATTCTCAAAAATTACAGTTCATGTTGCAGAACCAGTTTACCCGCAGAAAATTACCGGTGATAATAAACTCGAACAGATGAAAACCCTGATTCAGGAAAAAATGAATGATTTCAAATTGGCCTGATAACATCTACATTCTGATACCTGCATACAACACTTGTAAACTGCTGGAAAAATTCATTCCCGCACTTATTGACAAAGTCCCATCAGGGAGAATATGTATAGTCAATGATGCTTCTGAAGATAACATTCACATTGTATGCGAAAAATGGAATATAACCTGCCTGGATCATCATGAAAATATGGGTAAGGGGGCAGCTCTCAAAACCGGTTTTGAGCACCTTATAAAAAAAGGTGCCCGTTGGATAATAACCATGGATGCAGACGGACAACATGCAGTTGAGGATATTCCGAAATTTATTGACGCAGCACAAAAAAATCCATCTTCGGGCATTATTATTGGCGCTCGTTCCATGAAAATTGGTATAATGCCAGTAATGCGAATCTGTTCAAACAAAATCACTTCATTTATTCTATCAATATTCAGCCATACCAGGATCAAAGACAGCCAGTGCGGATACCGAATTTACTCGACAGATCTGCTTAAAAGAATAAATCTTGAATATTCGAGGTTCCAGATGGAATCGGAAATAATTTTAAAGGCAGTCTTTAACAATTTTATGGTCCTTTTTACTGATGTGCAAACATTATATTTTAATAAACAAAGTCATATTTGTCATTTTAAAGACACTCTTCGCTGGATAGCAGCCGTTGTAAGAATCTGGTTCCAGTTGGTTTCTTCATCCCGCGACAATAAAAAAGGCGATTTTTCAGGAAACAAAAATGAATATTAACTTAAATCCCGATATAGCTCGTGAGAGATTGATCAAAAAATTACGTGACAAGGGTATAACAGATGAGCATGTGCTTGATGCGTTTCGCAAAGTACCAAGACATCTGTTTGTTGACGGAGCGATGTATGCTCAGGCTTATGATGATAATGCTTTACCAATAGGATTCGGTCAGACAATTTCTCAACCCTATATTGTAGCCTTGATGTCGGAGCTTCTTGAACTTAAAAAAGACGAAAAAATTCTGGAAATCGGAACCGGTTCGGGTTTCCAGGCCGCAATTCTTGCACAGTTTTCGCGCAGAGTTTACACTATAGAACGCAATCGCGAACTTGGTGAAACAGCTCGTAAAAGATTACGCTCCATGGGATATGAAAACATCGTTTTTAAAACAGGTGACGGCACTTGCGGATGGGCTCAATTTGCTCCATTCAATAAAATTATTGTAACGGCAGGTGCTCCTGTTGTACCCCAAACCCTTTCAGACCAGCTCGCTGTTGGCGGAAGAATGATTATTCCTACCGGAGACCGAAAGAATCAGTGTCTGTCCATTTACGATAAAACAGAACAGGGAATGGAATGTCACAGTATAGGTGACGTGGTTTTTGTGCCGCTTATAGGAGAACATGGATGGGAAAAGTAATATGAACAGGCATTGGATCAATAGTCGTTACCGTTACAGTGGATCTGGTGGTGTTAACAGTCATCCTGCAGTCCTGCTATTCCTGCACCTATAAAAGTTTCAGCAAAGTTTTTTGCTTCATTTGAATTAAATTAACGATCAAACTACAACGAATCCAAATGCGGTAACGGGAAATTCTAACTCAAGTTGGTGAATTATGAATGATTAATGTAGAGCACTCCTTAATTCATAATTATCAAGGTACTAATGTACAGCGAAGCAGATTGCGTAAAGGAATCGTCTGATTCTGGTTTAATTAATGATGGTTTTGCCAATTTTTAATAGCCCCCAATAAACTTCAAATATAAGTTTCAGTAAACTTATACATATTTATTACCCATTTTTTTAATAAAAAACGTTGTCTATTCCTGTACATTTCTATAAAATCAGATTAAATAAAAAGGATTGGATGGAAGATGAAATTTTTGGGGCCTGATAATGCCTCATACCATACCTGCAACTGAAGGGATTACACTGTGGAAAAGGATAGTAAAAAAATCGTTCTGTTTGGTGATGGGCCCTTTGCTGAAATCGCCTATGAATACTTTACTCATGATTCTCCCTGGGAAGTTGCAGCATTCTCCCTTGATCGTGAATATATCAAACGAAATACTCTGTTCGGACTTCCTGTAGTTCCTTTTGACGAGATCGAGACAAGATTTCCACCCTCGCGATATAAGGCCTACACTGCGTTTACCTACAATTCTCTTAACCGTCTCCGAACACGGTTTTATATGGAAGCGAAAAAAAAAGGATACACTTTCGTTAATTACGTGAGTTCCCGGGCATTTGTTTGGCCAAATGTTTCTATGGGAGAAAACAATTTTATTTTCGAAAACAATGTTGTACAACCATTTGTTAAACTCGGCAATAATATTGTTCTGTGGAGTGGTAACCATATCGGGCACCACTCAACCATCGATGACAACTGTTTTATTGCATCTCATGTCGTCATATCAGGTTTCTGTCATATTGGCAACAGCAGTTTTTTAGGCGTCAATTGCACCATAATTAACAATATTACCGTGGGACGAGACAATCTTATTGGTGCCGGAGTTACCATAGCTCATAATACTGAAAATGACAAGATCTATGGTGCAGAAACAGCACAAGCAAAAAAAAGGCCGGCAAAAGCGTATTTTAAAGTGAGTGAATGAACATGAAGTGGGAAAAGCGGGGGCTGATTTTTGAGCCTGATGGGACTCTCTCATGGGCACGAAGCTACGCATTACTGCCAACGGTGCATCAAATTGATACCAATGTCATGCGAATTTATTTCAGTACTCTTGATGACCAGCAGACAGGAAGAGTGGGGTTTGTTGATGTGTTGGCAGATAATCCTGGAAAAATTATTCGCATTTCCGAAAAACCGGTTCTTGATGCAGGTAATTATGGTTTGTTTGATGATTCCGGTGTAAACCCATCGTGCATTCTCGAAATCGATGGTGAAATTTACCTCTATTATATTGGATGGCAAAGGACCAGGCAAGTACCCTATATGCTTTTTAGCGGACTTGCTGTATATAATTCTAATAATGGAATTTTTGAAAAAACAGGCAGGGTTCCGCTTCTGGACCGTTCTGATAAGGAACCTTTTTCCCGTTCCGCACCGTTTGTGATCCCAGATGATACCGGGTACATAATGTGGTATTGGTCGTGTCTGGAATGGAAGCGGAATGATTCAATTCAGTTTAACAGTAATCACGTACATTATACAAATGTAATTAATCAAATGCATTCTGATAATTTTGACAAATGGCCCGACTATGGTACCAGATGTATCGATCTTGAAAAACCTGATGAATACTCGCACGGACGCCCATGGGTTATAAGAGAGAAATCAGGATTGTTCCGAATGTGGTATTCAACAAGAATGCTTAACGCACCCTACCGGATCGGCTATGCGGAATCGTCTGACGGGTACTCCTGGTCGCGTAAGGATGATCTTGCGGGAATTGCTCCATCCGGAAACGACTGGGACAGTACTGCTGTTTGTTATCCTTGTGTTTATGACTGCTGCGGTCGCAGATTTATGATTTACAATGGAAATTCAAACGGCAGAACAGGATTTGGTTTTGCAGAACTTGTTCAGGATTGATTTATGTTAATTCGTCGTTACACATCTACAGACAAAATTCTCTGGAACGACTTTGTAGGCAAGTCAAAAAACGGAACATTTCTACTGAATAGAAATTATATGGATTATCATGAGGATCGTTTTCCCGATCACTCCCTGCTTTTCTTTGACGACAAAAATCAGCTCTGTGCACTTCTGCCGGCAAGCAGTCAGGACACTGTATATGTAACTCATCCAGGACTGACATATGGCGGTTTTATCACTGACAGCCGTATGACTGCCACCTGCATGTTAACCCTTTTAAATTCTTTGCTTGAATATCTTTTATCAAATAACTTCTCTATTCTTCGTTATAAAACCATGCCGTCGATCTATCACCAGCTCCCTGCCGAAGAGGATCGTTATGCACTGTTTCGTGCCGGAGCAATACTATTTCGCCGTGATGTTCTGTCGGTACTCTACAATACTCCTCGTCCACCATATCAGCTAAGGCGACTCCGCAGTATAAAGAAAGCTAATAATGCAGGGGTGTCCATAGGTCCATCCATGGCATTTGAAGAATTCTGGAAAATACTTACCACCAATCTGGAAACTTTTCACAATGTTACGCCAGTCCATTCTGTAAAAGAAATCTCAATGCTTGCACAACGGTTTCCTGATAACATCAAGCTATATACAGCTCAATACAATAATAGTATTGAAGCAGGTGTCGTTGTGTATGAAAGCGCCAGAGTAGCTCATTTCCAGTATAATGCTACATCATCAAAGGGGAGAAAAAACGGAGCACTTGATATCTTGATTGACCATATAATCAGAAATATATATCGCGATAAACCCTTTATCGATTTTGGAATTTCCAATGAAAATAATGGATCTCTTTTAAATATCGGTCTTGTGACACAAAAAGAGGGTTTCGGTGCTCGTACCATAGTTCATGACTACTATGAACTTTCTGTATCGGAAGCCTTCAAACGTATTGCAAAACAGGATACATTATCATAACATTTAGTTACTTCTCAGAAGTTTCGTGAGTTTTCAGTAATTCCTGGATAGAGATGATTAATTTACGATGAAACGTAAAATTAACATGTTACGCAGACCTGATTTCAGGTTGCGAAACAGTCGGATTTGATTAAAATACGTGAGTAGTTAAAATGTAATAATATTTTCTGGAGTTGCTACAATGTCAATTGATATGACTGACTATGCACGAAATTATGCATCGCACTACACTGCCGATATCGATTTGGAACGAATACTTGTCAAATATCGGCGCGAACAGGTACTGAATTCTCTTGTCAAATTCCCACATTCGTCAATATTGGAAACAGGGTGTGGTATGGAACCGTTTTTTTGCTGTGACATAGACTTTTCCAGGTATACCGTCATAGAGCCATGCACCGAATTTGTAACACATGCAGAAAAATGCAGCAATGGTGACTCCAGAATCTCGATACTGAATGGTTTTTTTGAATCAATCACCAGTGATCTTATGATAAATTATCCTTTCGATTTTATTATCGTCAGTAGTCTGCTTCATGAAGTACCTGATCCGAAAGTCTTTCTGAAATCACTTCGCAAGAATTGTACAGACCAGACTGTTGTACATCTCAATGTACCTAATGTTTATTCTTTTCACCGTCTTCTGGCAGTAGCAATGGGTTTGATCGGCAGCATCTATGAGAAATCCGCAACTGAAAATCGATTTGGACGCCATTCTCATTTTGACAGAAATTCCCTTGTTAACTTATGTGAGCATCATGGTTTCTCCATAATTTCCTCAAGAACTTATTTCATTAAGCCATTTACTCATCAACAACTTGAATACCTGCTGAAAACCGGTTTCATGACCGAACAGATGATAGAAGGTTTATCCCGATTGTCCTCGAGTTTTCCCGAACATGGATGTGAGATATGTCTGGAAATGAGGCCTGTTTAATATGTCTGTCATTGAAAATTGCCAGATAATTGAATTGCCGCGAATTTTTGATGCACGCGGAAATTTGACATTTGTTGAAGATCAACACCTGCCGTTTAAGATGAAACGGGTGTTTTGGATCTACGATGTACCAGGTGGCGAAGTTCGTGGTGGTCATGCATACCACACTTCAGAAGAATTTGTAATCTGCCTTTCAGGTTCCATGGAAATGCTGGTCAATGATGGAAATAAAAGAGTTATGTACACTCTTAACCGGTCTTATTATGGTTTGTATATACCACATTGCATATGGCGTCAAATGATAAACTTTTCAACCAATTCAGTTGTTCTGGTCCTTTCATCAACCGAATATAACCACGATGATTATATATACAATTTTGATGAATTCCTTTCACTCAGGGAGGATATGACAAGATGGCACACGTAGAAGAATGCAAGTTGATAAATATGACCAGGATTCAACTCCCTAAAGGAAATCTTACTCCTGTATATAATGATCTTCATATTCCCTTTTCAGTCAGGCGAATCTATTATTTGTATGATATCCCGGGAGGATCATCACGCGGCGGCCATGCACATAAGGATTTACAGCAATTGATTGTTGCCGCAAGCGGCTGTTTTGATGTTATTGTTGATGATGGTAAAAACAGAAAACTGTTTACACTTAACCGTTCCTACTTTGGGCTGTTAATACCGAGAATGATATGGCGTGAGATTGATAATTTTTCAACAGGTGCGATATGCCTTGTACTGGCATCAAAGGAATTTGATGAATCTGATTACATACGACATTACCATGATTTTCAGACAGTCGCAGATTCTGTAAAGGCATAGTGAGAATTCATGGTAACATTTTTAGACATTCGCGAATCTTATATTGACCTTAAACATGAAATCGACTCCGCCATAGCCCGGGTTCTCGATTCCGGCCGTTATATTCTTGGAACTGAAGTTTCCTTATTTGAACAGGCATTTGCTTCCTACTGCGGAGTCAGAAACTGTATCGGAGTAAGCAATGGTCTGGATGCACTTAGATTGGTACTGCATGCCTGGGGGATCGGTCCACAGGATGAAGTAATCGTACCGGCTCATACTTTCATTGCAACATGGCTGGCTGTCAGCCAAACTGGCGCATTACCGGTACCGGTTGATATAGATCCACATACATTCCTGATTAATCCTGATTGTATCCCGTCTGCAATTACTTCACGAACAAAAGCTATTATTCCTGTCCATCTATATGGACGTGCAGCAAATATGGATCGCATATGTAAGATTGCCCGTTCGCACAATCTTAAAGTCCTCGAAGATGCAGCTCAGGCTCATGGTACTCAGTACAATGGCGTATTTACAGGTGCACTTGGTGATGCAGCAGCATTCAGTTTTTATCCTGGAAAAAATCTTGGTGCATTTGGCGATGCGGGTGCAATCACAACAAATGATAACGATCTGGCAGAACGAATCAGATGTTTCATCAACTACGGTTCACTCCAAAAGTATCATCACCTTCAAAAAGGATTTAATTGCCGGCTCGACGAAATACAGGCTGCAATATTGCGTGTCAAATTGAGATATCTTGACGATTGGAATAACCGACGCCGCACACTTGCAAACCTTTACCAGACTAGTCTAACAGGAATTGACCAACTGTCTTTTTCCTGCCCCTGCGATCCGTTTTCTCATGTCTGGCATCTTTATGTAATTTCATGCAACAATCGTGATACAATGCAGGAATATCTTCTAAAAAAAGGTATTCAGACACTGATACATTACCCTTTGGCACCATTCGAACAGGATGCTTACCAGGAACTTGCGGCTGACGCTAAAAAATGGCCCAATGCATCTCACGCAGCCAGATCTGTTCTCAGTCTGCCAATGGGACCACATCTTTCTAAGAAAATGGTTGAAACGGTGTGCTCTGCAATTCATGATTTTTTTAACACGACAAAAAGGATATAATTGTCATATGATAGATTCACCTCTTGTCAGTATCATTATCCCGGCTTACAATCACGAATCATATATCGAAAAGGCAATTCAAAGTGTACTTGAACAAACTTATACGAACTGGGAAATCTGTGCCATTGATGATTGCTCCATGGATAGAACTGCAGAGATCCTTCAAAGGTACGCTACACAGTACAAAAGCAAAATCAGAATTAAAATTCATTCAGAAAACAAAGGGGTATCATGCACATTCAGCGATGCTATACTGATGTCCCGAGGCAGTTTTATCGTACCATTTTCATCTGATGACCTCATTCCTCCCGACGGTATAGAATGCAAAATCAATTACCTCCTTGAACACCATGACATTGATGTAGTATTAACCGATTTTGACGTGATCGATAGTAACGAAAAAATATGGAGTGGCCACAATAAGTTTAAAATTGTACCTCAGTTTATCAGGATGCTTGATCTTGATTGTAAAAATGTTCATCAGGAATTGCTGAAAGGTAATTTTATACCCGGTGGTGCAATCATGGTACGGCTTGGACGAATCAGCCGTGAAGCATTGCAGCAGGATACGTTTTGCCCCAATTTGAGCGACTATGATATGTGGTTAAATCTATCAAAAAATTTTAAATGGAGCTATCTGCCAGAAGTCACCTGGATTTACCGCTGGACCGGTAACAATTTATCGGCAAATGATAATCCTGCCAACCAGACCTGGAAAGTAGCCGGCCAGCAGATATACATTTTGGCAAAACGTCTCGCATGTTCAAATGATATGAATTACAATAAAACACTGATAAGGCAGATAAAAGGTATCTCCAATAAACTTGACGATTATTATGAATGGTACTTTTCACCTGAAACCTTCCGGAAGTTTGTGTCAACGGTAACTGAACTCGTAGAAAAAGGTCTTTATGCACAAGCTATTCAGGTCTATGATCAAGGTAACTCACAGTTCAGGGAAGCTCCAGGCATTGCAGATTTTGACGCTATAATACTGCATTTACGCGATAAATTACCACAAGTAATTTCCGGTTAATATTGTTGTAATAACTGGTTTCTTTTCTGCAGTTCTCAATCAGCTCCAGGGATTCCCGACATCTTAAAGGTTATCCCTTCGAGAAAACCCGTGTCAGGGGCACTTGATACCTTACCTGCTGTTCACAACAAATTTTCTGTAACTGACATTCTTACCTGTCATGTGTTTCAGTATATAGCTTCCTGAGCTTAAACCGGTATTCTTTAAATATGCACTGTTTTCCATAACTTTAAGCCTTTTACCCCTGAAATCAAATATCTCTATTCGCTGTTGTTTTGAATTCAGTTGCTTGTTCTTTATCATTGAAACTGATACAGGAGGTCTGACAAGTACACAAACAGAAATGGTTTTTTCGCCGTCGTTGTTATCTGATGCGGTTACAGTTATAACCGTATCTGTATCACCTGCAAGAGGAGTAAAAGTAAGCTCATTACCAGATACACTCATCCAGTCTGTTATATTTTCGAACGAAAGTGTAACAGGATCGTTATCCGGATCTCTGACAGAAACAGTCCACGTGAATGTGGAATTTGGAGCTATTGTAATGGTATCGGGCGGATCTATAAACTCTGGTGGATTATTGGCTGTATTTGATATTACGCTGAAATGACTGCTCACCGCGTAATTTTCCGGTTCATCACTTTTGCTGACCCTGATCTGGTATTGTGAAGAGAGTGTGGAAGGTACTGTCCAGTGATACGGCATTCTGTTAAGTACCGGACCTGCAATTTTTTGCCACTCAGAAGATCCGGTTCTGTATTCTATTGTCACACTGTCGATACATCCCACCGTTGCCCAGAGTATGGGAAGTGTTGTGCCAGCTTTATATTCCTTACCCTCTTTTGGCACATGCATATCTATTCTGGTTACAGATCCGCAGTCGTCTTTATGCTGGTCGTAGAAAAAAACATTAGAATGCCTCATAGAAACAATGATTCTGTTCCTGTAATCTACAAACATGGTTTCTGATGCATTGTCTCTTTGAATAGGAGAATTTAAATTGTTGAAAAGATAAAAGGTATCACCATCAAATTTTGCGAGACCGGAACAAGACATCGCCCATAAATAGCCAGCACGATCAACTGTGATACTATATGAATTATTATTTGGATTACTTGAATTAGATGTACAGTATTGAGTCCATGATTTTCCATCAAAATAAAAAAGTCCACCCTTGGGATCTCTTACTTCCTCAACACTGCTGAACCATATACCACCATTACTATCAAGAGCCATACTATAAATATTGTTAGATTTCAAAGCTGAATTTGAAGTATCATAAGTTGTC
Organism: Chitinispirillaceae bacterium; assembly: GCA_035306725.1. Classification (GTDB taxonomy): domain Bacteria; phylum Fibrobacterota; class Chitinivibrionia; order Chitinivibrionales; family Chitinispirillaceae; genus JAAYEB01. The sequence continues at coordinate 12,615 of DATGNN010000108.1, forward strand.
CAGATACCTTTTTCATAACATGCAACTCCAAAGAAAAATGAACTTACCCAAATTCTCTTTTGTTTATCTTCAATTATTTTTGAATAAATAACAGAATCTGGTTTGGGAAAATGATAAGCCCAGTTATTTCCGTCAAAACTAATAATACCAGAATCAGTAGCCACCCATATCGTACCATCAGTAGCATGGATCATATTTTTTAAATTCCTGTTTTTAAGATTACTTTTCATTTTTTTTTCATTTAAGGTTAAGTTGGCATCTGAGTAAACAGAAAAACCACTAGATCCGGCAGCCCACATATCTCCATCGGAATCAACAGTTAACGAATAAACATCCCTGCCAGAATTGTAACGCTCCCATGTATTTCCATCGTATATGTCTAAATGAGTAGTAGAAAACCAATAATTTGACTGTTCATCAATTGATGAAGAATGAATAACACTAGAGATGGTATATTTTTCCCATGCATCATATTGTGCAATAGAAGCCGAACTATAAACACAAATTAACAATACTGTTTTGATGATTTTATTGTTGACGTTGTACATTAATCATCTTTTCTTTCTGAGAACTAATTCTGAAATCAACGTAATTTTCTTATATGGTTCTAAATGTTATCTGTTATACGCCCCCATAAAATAGGGTATTAATCTGAATTTTCCCCTAATGTCGAAAACAACATATTTACTTGGTTCTGAACTTTCAGAAAGCCCAAAATTTGATTTACTTGTACTCAGTACACCCGGTACCAACGCATGTGTATTACTTGTAGAATCAAACCAGACAGTATCATCATCTGGTTGATTCATACTTACGAAATCTGGATCATCAGAAATATTAGTTGCTTTGAATCCGGATTCTTCTTTTTGCCCTATCCCTGCACCATTTGCTGTATCCTGAATATTACAGTAATTTGTATAATTTGTACTGCTTATTTGGGTACCCTCTTCAGGGTTAATACTTTCATTGAAGTAAACAATAGAATTTTCTAAAATCATATTTCCATTATTTCGAATACCACCAGCATATACTGTATCACATTTATTTGAAATGATAGAGCAATTAATAATTCTGGTTAAAGATTCAGTACTGGTTGTGCTATTGATAATTGCCGGACCATCATTTTTAAAAAGTATACAATTTCCAATAATGGTATGTTTAGCGCTTGTGTATACATTTATACACGAACCCCTACCTTTATTGTTAACAAATACACAATTCAAAATTTTGGTGCTATCACCAGCACCAACCAAAACAGCACTTGTACCAGCTTTACTACGTCCATTATTTTTAAAAATACATTTTTTAATTGTATTGCCGGATCTCAGTGACCGAATAGCGCAAGTATATGAGTTTTCAAAATAAAACCCCTCTATTGATATACCTGAATTTGTACCCAAATTAATTAAAAAAGCTTTGCCCGTACCATCTAAAATCGTTTTATTTTTATACCACTTCCTTTTTTCTGCATCATTTAAATTGTCTTCCATACCACTAAAGCCACCTTTTATTATACAATTACTCTGAGGTGAGTAGCTACTACCAGACGGCGAATACTCACCCCCCGCAACCCAGACAGTATTAACAGTTGCTGAGTTTTCTTCAGCCTCAAGAGCTTCGTCAATTGTTGTAAACGCGTCAGCCCAGTTGGTCCCTGTTCGTGACCCCTCAGCACTACTGTTCACACAATAAACATTGTCCGGTACCGGGATTTTCTCAAATGTTGCAGTAATATTTCTGTCCACACTCATTGTTACTGAAATTGTTGAATCGTTTCCAGAAACATCACCGCTCCACCCGACAAACCTCCACCCGGAAGCAGATCTTTGCGCAGTCAGTTCTATAACCGTATCTTTGGGGAACTGCTTTTGAGATAAATTTACATTTCCGGTCCCGTTAACAGTAATATC
>DATGNN010000109.1:0-6758 GCA_035306725.1 Chitinispirillaceae bacterium
CAAGATATAAGGGAAATGAGTATATTGATCTGGAAAGAATAAAATCGGGGGTTTTAACCAATAACTTCTCGAAATCTTCTGTAAACGCATCCGGATTTTACAGATGGAAACAGGGCTCCGGAATTTATGGTATAATTGACGGATTTATTATTCTGAAAATTGAAAAACAGCCGTTTCTCTCATTCAATCTCCCATCCGTCAGTGTCTGGTAGAAACGAAAAATACGCAAGCAGGGAGCTCTTTTGGAACAGTACAGGGATACCCTCGCAAAAAGGATATGGTCCGCGTGGGCAAAATGCGCCAAAAACAGTTCCTTACCGCGTATTTTTTTTATTGCGAGATTAACAAAATGATTTTTACAAATCGCCTTTATTTCTCGGTATTCATTATAAGTGGCAGACCATCTTTTCCACCTACGACTACTATTTTTGCATTATCTGAAGCTGCCAGTTTCTCTGTTGCTTCAATACCTTTCCACTGAAGCAGTTCCTTATTCAGACCTTCGGAAACAATTTTCTGGAAATCTGCTATCCCCTGCCCCTCAATTCGTTTTCTGTCTGCTTCCAGAGTCTCTTTTTGTAACACAAACTGCATACGCTCGCTCTCCTGCTCAGCCCGAAGTTTTTCTTCGATTGCTTCAGAAACTTTTACCGGCAATTGGATATTACGAAGCGGAACATTTTCGATATTTATTCCACGCGGTTCGACAACCTTCTTAAGCTCATCAGCAATACCCTGTGCCAGTTTTTCGCGTACAGATGTATACAACGCTTTTGCTTCATAACCCGCTGTTACAGTTCTGATAACCGACCTGAACTGAGGAGCCAGTATTATATCGGAATACACAGGTCCTACTGTTTTGTAAACATCTGGAGCCTTTGAGGCATCAAGATGATACAGAACACTGACTTCAAGGCTGATTGTTAATCCCTCTTTTGTAGGTACAGTTGCAAGCTCCTTGATCTCCTGAGTTTTAACACTCATCTTTTCGACTCTTGCAAACGGATTTACAAGATTGATTCCAGGTTTCAGGGAGTTTTTTGAAACTGTTCCAAAAAAATCTACAACACCCACATGACCAGCAGGAACAACTACAACCGATTTGTAAAAAATCAGACCTATTGCACCTAACAGTATCAATACACCTACTGTTTTCTGATTCTGGATCTGTTTGTTCTGCTGTTTACCGACAAGCATAATAATTCCAAGAATTAACATGCCAATTGCAATTAAAAAGGCCATTTTTTCTCCTTTGTTGATATGTTAGAAATGCTGTATCATAAGTTTTTACTGATCAGATTCAAAAATATTTTTAACAATCCCTTTTTCTTTATCAGACAATATATCAACTTTAATCACTCATAGAATGTTACTTTCTGCTGCATACTTTGCATTATTTATAGATGCGCATACGCCGGCTTCCTTATATCGTCCGAATTAATCATCACAGAACAGAGGCCTTTTTCACAGATAACATAAGTATCATTATAGAACCTGGAGTTTATTATTTCTCTATAGAGATTTGTAGTGCAGGATATTTTGGGTGTGTAAGCAAAATATTCCAACCCTTCACGTGCAGAGATTAAAAAAGCAGTTTCAATAAACAGATACTCCTTGATTACGAGATTGCTGATCACTTATGAAATTTGAGGTAATAACAGTTTGTGACATTTCACGCAATATTGTACTGATGTCTTGTGAAAAGGTACTGCTTTTCGGATTAGCTTCTAATGAATGGCTAAAAACCGATCCTGTACCGTTGTAACCGCCGATTTTGCCATTAATGCCTGTCCCCAAAAGAGATACATCATAGCAACGATCACTGAAATCAGGTTCCAACCTGATTTGTTCAGACTCATTCGATGAAAACACAGGTAAAAAGAATCCGGATAAAGCGAAATTCATTCTGACAAAACTGAAGTGTGAGTGTTTTACTTGCATTGAAAATATCAAAGTGATACAATAAGACAGTCTGTGATCACATAAAGTATATATAATGCCCAGTACAATTTGAAGTATCTATTTATTTGGTGTAATCATTCCGGATAGCATCTGGCATGAAAAACAGAATCAATAATTTACAGTATCGTCAGAATCCCGTATAGATCTATATGAGAGTTATTTTCATAACAAGTATCATCATTCATACAATGCTAAGTTTGTGTATTGCACAACAAAAGGTTGGCGGTACTATAACTGAGGATACCAGATGGAGAGCTGAAAGCGGGCCATACATTATAGTATCCGATCTGATAATTGAACGCAATGCATACCTAACAATCAATCCCGGAACACAAATAATCATTTCTACCCCAAACGATACCAATAGTTTAAAAACTGCCCAGGATAATAAACAATTAATTTCAATAAAGGTTTATGGAGTTTTGCAATGTATCGGACGAATGAACAGACGAATCACGATTGCCCCCGAAACATCCGGAAACTTCAATACTTGGCAAGGAATCATACTTGATGGTACAAACGGAGATTTTACAGAGATTGCATTCACAGATATTGCAGGTGCATGCAATGGAATTGAAATTTCTAAAAGTGATCCACTGATCCGTAATTGTATTATCGAATACAATCATATTGGAATATATTGTAAAAACCGGGGAAACAGCCGCATTTATAATAATGTTATTGTTTATAACAAAGCATCCGGAATAAGAAACGAGTTGTCAAATCCTGTTATATTCAATAATATTATTGCTTATAATCACAATAATGGAATTCAGAATGACAGTTATTCAAACATGGTAATTGAGTATAATTGTATTTATGGCAATCTGGATGGAAATTTTTTTGACTGCAACCCTGAACTTGGTATTGAAACAAAAACCAACAAAAACAATGATTCGGTTGATATAGCATATAACATTTTCAAAGATCCTGTTTTTTCTGGTTCTGTATCCGATTCTATTGCAGCAGAACAGGATGTGAGGATTCCCACAGATCTTTCAAATGTTAAAAACACAGCTCTGGCAAAAATCATTCATTCCGGAAAAACTGCAAAGCCTTTGAAAAGAACAGCACAATCTGGCAGATACACTCTTTCCGGGTATTCACCCTGTATTGACGCTGGCAATCCGTTAAAAAAATTTAATAACACAGATGGTTCAACAAATGACTGCGGGATTTACGGTGGTCCGGAGTTTTTCCGTGAATTTTAAAAATGGAAAAAGCCCGGGCACAATAACCCGTGCCTGGGCTTTTGAGATACCCCTCATCCTTATAAGCATTCTGCATAACACAATCTTTATTTCACCAGTATTACTCATTTTGTTTCAGATACAAGAACTGATCTTTCCTTTGTCATTACAAAGCTTTGAATTTTTTGTTCACAGACATCTTTAGCTATTTTTAACAATTTTTCTACCCTGTCGAAAAGATACTCCAATTCTTCTTTCTGGATTTTGTAATTCATGTCGTACCGGGCTTCTGTATAAGCACGTTTTAGCCGCAAAAAGCAACGTTTCTGAAACTCATTTTGAATTGGAAATATAGTCAGGAATTGATGATCCTGATCGATTACAAGCTTACCAAGCTTTTCGATATCGTGGATTCTGGGTTTGTATTGGGTAAACGTAAGCAGTATTGCGGCATATGTTCTTTCAACGACCTGATGAAGTTCGAAAACTGCAATTCTGTATTGTTTTTTTGACATTGCATACTTATGCTGATCATGATACCCCAAAGCACTTTCATACCAGTTGTTAAAATCCCGCTCAGCAATAGCTTTACGTTCTGAAGGCGTAAGCTTTTTACGTTCAGCAAATTTAAATGATCCACTGTCGTACAGTACAATTCCTTCTTTGACAATATCGGAGAAAAAATACTGTCCTTCTGACAGTTTTTTGTTTACTTCTGCTATTCCGTGAGCAATAATGCTTACGTCTGTTTTTATACTTTTGCTCTGATGAATGGTCTGCTCCAGTTTTTCCCATAATCTCATATTTGCAGTACCGTTCTTTTTAACAACAACCAGAATATCCATATCACTTTTATATTCATAAGTGATATGACCCTCTTTGTATTTGTCTTCAACCCAGTCGCCACGGGCATACGACCCAAAAAGAATAATTTTTTCTGCGTTTACAGATTTTTTTATGATCGATGTAATCTCGGAAAGCTCCCGCCGCTTTTCTTCAGGAAGATGATTTAATCGTGTATCCATAATATAAATATAGTTCTTTCTATTCCTGATGTTTCAATTTGGGTTAATCCATAGTTTTACACTTTTAATATCAAACTACTGCTTTCATCAATTGCTTTTTAAACCAAGACTATCTACAATTTGAATCAGTCCTGAACAAAAATCACCATTAGTTTTGCCTATTACTGTATACCTGCAATATCTGTTTCTTACAAATTCAGGATCTCCAGTAATAATTATTATCTTTACGTGAGAATATCTTTCAGAAACCATATCGGCAAACTCCAGCCCATTCATATATGGCATATCATAATCTGTAATAATCAGATCGGGCGGACCTGCCTTATGTATCTTTTCCAAAGCTGAACATGCATTAGTATATGTCTCAATTGAAGAATATCCGGCAGTCCTGAGTGCAAATTCAGTCATTTCCAAAAATACAGGATAATCTTCAACTAACATGATTGTAAAACCCATCTTCCAATTTTCCATTTAACTCCTGAACTATTTGAAATAAAAAACCGGAAATTTTTACCAGGTTATCTCTAAAACATGATATTTCGCCAAATTAGCTCCCCAATGCGATTAATTGGAATCATACATAGAGATAACCATTAACCATCCATGGCAAAAAATTTGCATAAAATCCCTTTTGATCAATTATATTTAATACGGTTCTTAATTTTTAAACAAAACCTCCTTTTATGGTTTCTTTTATGAAACCTGAAAATGGTTGACCTTATTTTGTTTCTCCTTGTGGTAGTAATATACTCCCAAAGGTGGTTCGTGTCAATACTTTTTTTTAAATTTATTGCAATTACTTTTTTGCAACCTGTTTAACAATTTTTAAAATCAGGATCTGAATGGTTTTTAATTGCAATAAAATCAGTTAATTAGAATTAGAGAATGTCAATGGGTAAAACTTTAAGCGACATAGGCCACAAAATCAAGGTCCTGAGACAATTACGTGGTATGTCTCAGGCAGAACTTGCAAAAAGACTTGGCGTCTCACAAAAAATCATTTCTGCCTACGAACGAAACTACAGGACACCTTCTGCAGACAAAATTTCACATCTCGCAGAAACTCTTCAAACAACAGCAAATGAACTTTATGGAACTTTCAAGGATGACCAGTACGGCAAAGACCTCAAAAAGGTAACTATCTGGAGAATTGTTGAAAAACTGGAAATGCTTCCTGAAACCGCACAAAGGGAAATATTGCAGCATGTAAACATACTGCTTTCCAGGGAAAAGAAATAAACAATTCCCTGTAATTAATTAACTAACTCCTGAGCCAGTTTTATCTGGTTCAATACACTCTCTTTTGAAGTTCCGCCCTCAATATTTCGCCGGTCGACTGCACCTCTCCATGAAAACAGTTCCAGAACATCATTTTCAAAAAGATCCGAAAACTTTCTGAATTCATCAAGCCCCATCATATCAAGCTGCCTGGAGGTTTCAATACAATATGCCACAATTTTCCCGATTACCTTATGGCTCATACGAAAAGGCATCCCTTTTCGTACAAGATAATCCGCAAGATCAGTTGCAAGAAGAAACGGATCAAGATCCTTCTGGATATTTTCAGTCTTAACTGCCAAAGTTTCAATTACCCGGGAAAAAACCTCCAGCACAAGACAAATCTGTTCAATACTGTCAAAAACCGGTTCCTTGTCTTCCTGAAGATCTTTATAATAAGTAAGACCAACTCCTTTGAGTACAGTTGCAAACCTGGTGTAATTTCCCAAAAACCTTCCGCTTTTCCCCCTGATCAACTCTACGGAATCGGGATTCTTTTTTTGCGGCATCATGCTCGATCCGGTTGACCAGGCATCATCAAGCTCAATAAAACCGAATTCACGTGAAGACCATATTATCAGATCCTCGGCATATCTGCTTATATGAATTCCAATTGAAGCAATAACAGACAGTGTCTCAAGAATAAAATCCCTCGATCCAACTGCATCTATACTGTTCTGTGAAACAGATCCAAATCCAAGTTCCCGGGCAATTGCAGTCCGGTCAACATTAAAGCCACTTCCAGCTATGGCTCCCGCACCCAGCGGCATAATATCAGTATTTATTACTGCATTATTTATCCGTTTTTTTTCCCGTTCCAAAAGAAAAAACAAAGATAACCAATAATGAGCCAAAAGAATCGGCTGGGCCTGTTGAAGATGCGTGAAGCCGGGAATAATTATGTCAAGATCCCCTGTTGCGCGTTTGACAAGCACTTTCTGAAGAGTTACAACCAGGAAATCTATTCTTTCAAGAGCCTTTTTTACATATAGCCTTATATCCGTAGCAACCTGATCATTACGCGAACGTCCCGTATGAAGCCTTGCACCTGTTTCCCCGACCCTTTCAATAAGAATCCGTTCTACAGCCATGTGTATATCTTCATCACCAGGCAAAAAGCTTATCTTGCCACTATTATAATCATCAAGTATTTCTTCAAGCCCCTTTACAACCAGACTCAACTCTTTTTCGGAAAAAACACCGGCTTTCGATAATGCATGGGCCCACGCAATACTGCCGTCTATGTCCTCTTCAATCATTTTTTTATCAAAAGGAAGAGAATTATGAAACTGCTCCATCAATT
>DATGNN010000110.1:0-3749 GCA_035306725.1 Chitinispirillaceae bacterium
CATGTCTTCCGGTTGAAGTTGCTGCGCAGCGCGGGTACAAAGCTCTTGCATTTGGCCCTCTGCGGCCGGTTGGAATAATTAACCCTCATACTGGTAAAAGACCTTTTGCTGTTTGCCAGCTAAGAAAAGAAAACATAAACTCCGATAGTTTTAATCTGGTTGGTTTTCAAACACGTTTAACTTTTCCCGAACAAAAACGGGTTTTCCGATTAATACCAGGATTGAAAAATGCCCAATTCCTTCGTTTTGGGAGTATTCACAGAAATACTTATATGCAGTCTCCACAGCTGCTGACATCAGATCTATCTTTTAAAGATCTTCCAAATCTGTTTCTTGCAGGTCAGATTTGTGGTAATGAAGGTTATACAGAGAGTATTGCAACGGGGCATTATGCAGCTCTCTCTATAGCCAGTCGGATTAAAGGTAAAAAGATGTTACTACCACCGCCAGAAACCGCAATTGGAGCCTTAATAAACCATATTACTGTTTCTGACAATGATAAATTTACACCAACAAATATTCATTTTGGTCTTTTCCCGCCACTTGAAAATACTGGAAAAAGAAAAATCGGTAAAGCTGAAAAGAAAAAACTGATATGTTCAAGGGCTATTGAATCCTTAAAGAAATGGAAAACAGAGTTATAGAGAAGTTTGATTCTTATTTTACAAGAACTTCACGAATCCCATGCGGAATTCTGCATGCACGCCCATTAGAATTAACACAGGCCAGGCGAATATCACCTTTGACTAAAAGTTGTCCCTTTTCATTGGTTATATTTGTTGTAAAAGCGACAGAAACCGATGTTAATTCTGTGACAAAGCTGACAGCATCTATAAGGTCGTTATAATAAGCCGGGGCACGATATTTTATATGAGCGTCAACTACTACAAACAGATACCCTTTTTTATGATAACTCGCCAGGTTTATTCCTCTTTCCCGAAGAAATTCGGTTCTGCTTCGCTCCATAAACTTTAAATAGTTTGCATAGTAAACTACATTGCCGCAATCAGTGTCCTCATAGTAAATTCTTATTTTCATGTCACGATGTTTCTATATTGAATTCTTTAATTTTACGCCAAAGTGTAGAACGTGAAATTCCAAGTTTTTTGGATGTCTCGGTATAATTAAAATTTGTAATAGACAACACATTTTTTATATGATGTTTCTCCAATTCTGAAAGTGTCATTACCTCTTCGTATGGTTTATCTGTGTTAATTTCAGGTGCTGACAACAAAAGCCGGTTTTTAAACATGAATTCAGGAAGATCTTTTTCTGTGATTTCTGTACCTTCTGCAAGAACTATTGCGTGTTCCATAATATTCTCAAGTTCACGGATATTACCGGGGTAATCATAATTTGCAAGGATTGCTTCGGCGCTTTTGGATATATGGTTGATTTGTTTGTTAAACAATTCATTATATCTGTGAACGAAGAGGCGAATCAGATTTGGAATCGTTTCTTTTCTCTGGCGAAGGGGAGGCATATGAAGATAAAACACATTAAGTCTATAGTAAAGGTCTTCCCTGAACTCACCAAGCTGGATAAGTCGCGATAGATCTTTATTTGTAGCTGCAATTATCCTTACATCTACAGATCTTGTTGCATTATCTCCAATCCGCCTGAATTCGCGTTCCTGAAGAAAACGGAGAAGTTTTACCTGTGCAGCAGGGGAGAGTTCACCTACTTCATCAAGAAAAAGTGTCCCCAGATGAGCTTCTTCAACCAGACCTGGTTTATCGCGGTCGGCACCAGTGAAAGCTCCTTTTTTATGTCCAAATAATTCACTTTCAAATAGTGTTTCCGGAATAGCACCGCAGTTCATGGCAACAAAATGCCCATCAAATCGTTTAGACATACGATGAATTATTCTGGCGAAAAACTCTTTTCCTGTGCCGCTTTCTCCGCCAATAAGGACTGTTGAACTTGTAGGAGCAATTTTCATGGAAAACTTTAAAAGTTTTTGCATTGTTTGAGAGCCTGCCATCAGATCTGAAAGAAAGCGCTGCTCAAGTTCAATATGATCTTTTTGCTGTTCAATACGAAGTGCAAGTTTATCTAATACAGATTTTAAATCAGTTAGTCGTATCGGTTTGAGCAGATAGAATGCAGCACCGTTTCTAAGAGCGATTGTTGCATTTTCCAGCTCATTTAAAGTTGTAAGAACGACAATTTCTGCATTATGTCGAGTTCGGATATAACTTATTATATCAAGTTCCAGAAGCGGCATCTGTTCTATATCCACAAATGCAATGCTTACATGATTTTTATCAAGAACAGTCAGTGCTTCTGTATGTGAGTCAGCTTCAATTATTCTAAAATCCTGTAATGATAGATTTTCTCTTAATTTGGCTCTGAAAGGAAAATCGGAAGATAAAACAAGTACGGTTTTTTCGTTATCATTTTTTTTGATTGTTGACATATTACCCTATGAAGCTACTATGAAAAATGTTACTTTTATTTAGATCACTAATTTCTGGTTTATTTTTCCATAAAATAAATTTGATCAGGGAAAATTCCCGTTCTCTACCTATGAGATTATTACTGTTAAATGGAAAACGCTAAAGAAGCGTGTACATCTGATTATAATCAATGTTAAAAAATAATATCAGGAACAGAATACACAAACTATCAAAACTTATTGAAAAATTATGAAAAAGAGAACAGTATTTTCCAAAGTGCATTTTTACAATGCCAAGCTGTTTGGCCTCCTCAAGTTATTTATTGTTTTTGCGATTTTAATTGCATTTACGGTTCTTTTTATTGGCTTTTTTCCATTAAAACACCCCGAATTAGAAAATTACATTCTTTCGCAGCTAAGTTTGTCAGGTGTAAACATAGAATCGGCTGATAATGTTCGTATTATTCTCTGGAAAGGAATTTCATTACAGGGTTTAACTTTATCCACAAAAACTGATAAAACTTCAGGTTTCAAAAGTAATATAAGATCCGTTTTTTTAAACTGCAATGTAATAAAAGCCTATATTAATTGGGAAAAATGGAAAAAAAAATATCTTCCAAATTCAAGTGACAATTTTCATGATTTTACAGACAATCTGAATCTATCAATAATACGTTTTAAGGAAGCATTTGATCAATGCATATCAATTGAATTTGCCGGGTTGGATATTACATTTCTAAAAAATGACAGTTCTCTATTCACGATTAAAAATCTTTATTCGCAAACAGAATTTAATTCAGACAGTTCCAAATCCTTAAAAGTTTCATGCTCATCAGATGAATGCCATTTTTTTCAGAATAGATTAACACATATACGTTTTTCACTTTTATATGAAAATGGCAAGATCATTATTGAAAATTGCAGTACAGGCTATAAACAGGGATTGGTAAATATTAACGGAGCAATTGCTATAGATAAAATGAGATTAAACGATCTGCATGTTGCTGGATCCGGTTTAAATATTTCAGAAATCTATGAACAATATGGTAAAGCCGGGAATTTAAGCGGCATTGCCGATTTTAAACTGAACTTTGCTTCATCACCTCTGCTTATTGATTCTCTGAAAATTGAGGGATCTTTAAAAACTTCTCTTCTGGAAATATCCGATTTACCGGTTCAGATAGCCTTTGCACAACTGCTGTCTGCAGACAAGTTGAAACAACTGAGCTTTAAAAATACAGAAACCGTTTTTAAAAAATTACCGGATTCAAGGTATGAAATAAGTATTTGCGGAAATGGAGATCAGATCAGTTTTGAATCAAAAGGCTGGTTTTCCAATGATGGATTCCTT
>DATGNN010000111.1:0-2447 GCA_035306725.1 Chitinispirillaceae bacterium
GGTTCAACTGAAGGTTCTTTACCACGGAAGTTCTTGTAAATTACCATTCCTTCATCGGATCCACACTTTTCAAGGAGTGTTCTGAATCTGGCTGCCACTTCAGGATTGAAGATATCACCCGTTTCTTTGAAAGCATAGAATGCATCGGTGTCCAGAACTCCTGCCCAATAATATACGTAGTAACCGGCAGAATAACCACCATTAAAAATATGTGAAAAATAAGTACTCCTGTAACGGGGAATAAATTCAGAAATTAAACCTAATTTATCCATTGATTCTTTTTCAAAAGCTCTTACATCAACAATATCAGGATTCCCGGTTGTATGGAAATCCAGATCAAGTAATGCTGCTGCTACAAATTCACCGGTTTCAAAACCCTGGTTAAAAGTTCCACTCTTTTGAAGTTTATCGATCAATTGGTCAGGTATAGGATCACCTGTTTGATAATGAGTGGCATAAACCTTTAATACTTCAGGTTCAGCTGCCCAATGTTCCATGACCTGTGAGGGCAATTCAACAAAATCACGTGGAACACTTCCTGCGGTGCGATCATAAGGCCCGTCTGAGAATAATCCATGCAGCGCATGCCCGAATTCATGGAACAAGGTAGAAACTTCATCAAAGCTCAGAAGTGCAGGTGTATTACCTGAAGGACGGGTAAAGTTCATTACAATCGATCCAATTCTAGGAATACGCTCACCATCTCTATAGGTTGCGCTTCTAAACCCTGTTGACCAGGCACCTACACGTTTGCCATCGCGTGGATGGAAATCCATATACATAACACCTAATGGAGAACCATCAGCCTCAAGTACTTCATATACTTCTGCCTCTTCATGATAGGTAGGCCAGTCACGACGTTCCATTTTTAACCCATACAGATTCTCAACTACATAAAATAAGCCTTTCTTTGCATTATCAAGACTGAAATAGGGCTTGATTTCTGCTTCATCCAGATCAAACTTTTGCTTCCTGAGTTTTTCACTGTAATACCACCAGTCCCATGATGCCAGCTCAAAGTTGCCACCTTCCTTGTCAATAATCTGCTGCATCTCTTTAACATCATGCTTTGCCATCTCCAATGCAGGCTCCCACAACTTCATCAGAAACTCATAAACAGCTTCCGGAGTTTTTGCCATATTAATGTCTATAACATATTCGGCATGATTGTCATACCCCAACAATTTGGCTTTTTGATCGCGTAGTTTTACAATCTGTTTTATGATTTCTTTATTGTCATATTCATTGTCGTTGTCTCCACGCATAAAATAACCACGGTACAATTTTTCTCTCAAATCTCTGTTTTCTGCATACTGAAGAAAGGGAATCATGCTTGGTTTTGCCAGTGTAAATACCCATTTCCCATCTTCGCCAACAGCTTTTGCATCATCAGCTGCCCGTGCAATAACATCTTCGGGTAAACCGGCAAGATCTTCCTTATTGTCGACCACGAGCTTGAAGTTTCTATTTGTTTCGGCCAATAAATTTTCTCCAAACTGAAGTTGTAACTTCGATAACTCCTCATTCCAGCCTCTCAGCTTTTGTTGATCTTCTGCCGAAAGGTTGGCACCACTGCGAACAAAATCCTGGTAATATTTTTCTGTTACCCGTAATTGCTCTTTATCAAGGTTAAGTTCATTTCTTCTGTCGTAAACACTCTTGATCCTGGAAAACAATTCAGGATTCATGGAAATGTTATCACCATGTTTTGTCATTAAAGGAGATATTTCCCTTGCCAATTCCTGCATGTTATCATTGGTATTGGCTGAATTAAGCGGGTAAAAAACGCCAGTTACCTTTGAAAGTAATTCACCTGATTTGTCGTATGCAACTATTGTGTTTTCAAATGTCGGTGCTTCCTGGTTTTCTACTATAGCTTTTACTTCTTCTTCATGTTTTTTTATTCCCTCTTGAATGGCAGGAACATAATGTTCTTCTTTTATTTCATCGAAAGGTGGAACTCCATAAGGAGTATTCCATTCCTTGAAAAATGGGTTGTTCATATCTAATTCAGATACATTACTTTGGTTCTGACAGGCAATTAATCCTGTAGCAAAAACCACTGTTAATAATAAATTTCTAATTTTTTTACTCATATTATCGTTGACTTTGATTTTAGTTTGCAAAAATATCATTTTTCAGCTAACAGTTCATTCTCTTAACGTTTTGATTTTAATCATTTTTATTAAAAATTTATACCATATTTTGATCTCGTGGTATATGTTTACGCTCAAATATTTACATGATATATAATTTGGGATTAAAATTGTGCAATTTCTGATTCAATTCAAAAAGGTTTAAATATAATGTGTTTTTAAAGGCAGGTTCAATAATTAAAACCGGGTTATAAGAAAAAATTATGCCAGAAATTATTCTAATTCATGCTATTTCTAAATTCTTTTCTTCCATTTAGTTTTTGCAACTGCGCATATTTTGTCAGTATTCTT
>DATGNN010000112.1:0-11940 GCA_035306725.1 Chitinispirillaceae bacterium
TCACTTCCAGACATACCGGCCAATGCAGCAAGCGATTTGCCATTTATAGATATTACTTTTGGTAAAAAGTAAAAATGTCTTGTTATTTCACCGCATACCCCATTTGCAACCATCATCTCGGTTTTTATTGTTTTCAGATATCGAAATATTGCATAAGCATTTAGTCCTTTAGTTTTCCTTGCCATAGTTACATTTCGTCTGAAGAATTTTTCGAAGTCCGGATCGATTATCTCTGAATGTCCTATAATTTCATGTTTCAAACCAAGTTCCTTCAGCATTACAGATGGCAACCGGATATCATTACAGTTTGTATCCAGGCCAGGACGGGTATGTGTAATATAGTTGATTGATTTACATACATCTTTACAGGCTGCCAGTAATATTCTGCTGTCCAGTCCTGAAGTTATTGCCAATGCCATTTTAAACCGTCTGCATGCACTCTCCATTATTCCTCGAAGTAAAACTGAAGTAATTTCAAGTCCTTCATCAACACCTGTTTTTCCTATCGTTTCTTCAGGCCAGAATCTTATCTGCGTTCCTGAATTTATATTTAGATAGTGATTTGGTGTTAAATGCCTTATTTCTCTGTATGCAGTTAATTGTCCAGGATACCAGTATTCATTTGTCTTGTTAAACAAGGGAATAGATAACAGATCTTTTTCAATTTTTATATCACTTCTCAGCCCGAACATTTCTGCAAGTATTACCGGTTGGGACGCACACCATAAATCTGATGATGAGTCAAACATGTAAAAAACCTGTCTGAAACCCGCAGGATCATTGAGAATAAAATATTCTTTATTCAGATATGCAATAATTACATATCTCCCGCCTTTTGTATTCAGATAATCAAATAATTCATTTTTCGTTTTACATAATCGGAAAAACTGGTTTATTATATCAGAGTCTGACCATGATGGATTCAGAGGATCAAGTATGTATCCAAGACATATTATAAAATCATCACCCCTTTGTACTCGCAAGTATTGAAGATCCGGATGAACAGATACATGATATCCATTACTTAATTTGTCATTTTTCCATTTGCGAAAAGAAAACAACTCCTTTGGTGCAAGTATAAACTGCCTTCGAAAAAGCAGATCTTCACTGTCCATTATTTACCCCCGCTTTTTTCATTCTTTATCAATGCTCATTTTGTTATCCAGGATCTACTTGCTTCCACAATTAATTCCATCTTTTTTTACAACCAATCCATTTTTCTAGCACAGAAACATTATGATCAGTTTTGTTTACATGGAGGTCTTTTCCTCAGGTGCATATCTTTGCTTATCCCGAAAAACAACCGTAATCAAACACTCACCTTTTATAATATTTTCTCTTTTATGCCGATTGAATAATCATTACATACATTTCAGATACTATTAACAATTAAAGCAAGTTTTACGCCGCTGAATCTGGTAAGTTATTTATTTGCGGTTGATTAAACCTAAATGGATTGAATTAATTTTTGGTAGGCATGCGAGAAAGTTACTTTCGCAGAAAGAGTTTGTGGCTGTGAATGTCATATCTCCCTGGTCTTTTTTCGGGGTAGGCATCTGCGTCTACTCATCGAATCAGTGTGAATATAGATAATACATTTAGTTTTCCTGTAAATTAAAATGCGGTTGAGAGAGATGATTTCAGAATCGATACCGACCCCGAGATTTGGTGGACAGGGAAAAAGAGAAACAGCCAGAGTATTGTCACTCTTTTTTCGGGGTCGGAATTCGGTATCGGAACCGGTATCAAATCACTTAAACAGAAGATACAGAATCGATACTGACTCACGAATTCCCAGTCCCGATATCGATTGTGGATTACTAAACCAGAATTCCGGACATTTCAGACCCAAATATGCTTGTTTCCTTTACTCAAAATTACACCTCCCACCTTTTGCATATCGACTAACCTTTTTGTAAATCCTGTTGATCCGTTAAACCATGAAGTTATACACTTCAACGAAGGTATCGGGTTTTGCCTGAATATCAATTGGGGTCGGGGAGGCATTTAATTTATTCCGGATCATTTATTTTCTGAACAACATGATAGAACTTGACTTATTCATTTTTGCAGCATTTAATTTCAGAGTATATATTCCATTTGCCAGTGGTTCTCTGTTGTCATTCAGTCCATCCCAAAGGACCTCATGTTGACCACAATTCACTACGGAATTTACCAGTGCTCTTACATGCTGTCCCC
Source organism: Chitinispirillaceae bacterium (assembly GCA_035306725.1). Lineage (GTDB taxonomy): Bacteria > Fibrobacterota > Chitinivibrionia > Chitinivibrionales > Chitinispirillaceae > JAAYEB01. The sequence continues at coordinate 2,200 of DATGNN010000112.1, forward strand.
TGGCATTATATACATCCAATCGTACCGGTACATTTGAATAATTTTCAGGTATTGAGTATTCTATTTTATGCACCATTGATGCTGTAATACAGCTTTTAAGTCCAAGTGTTTTATTTCCACTAACAGCGGTTTTATTCAATATCGATGTTGGGATTGATTCTTCTGTTAATGGATGTGGGTATTTAAATGGAACATAACCCGGTTTTTTGTGCATAAAATAATCTCTGTTTTCTTTGATTATGGAGGTGTGCCTCACATTTACAGAAGCTGGCTTCCTGTTATAGGTATTTCCCCACATATACAGTTCTCTTATTTGATCGACACATGGATAATTGCAATTTCCGTCACCATTTCTCCCCTCATGCATCAAATCTATCGGCCTTGTCAGGTCCCCTTTCATTTCATTATCAAAAATAACTCCGTCTCCCCCTCTTATGCACATTCCGAGCCACCGGTGTTCTATTGTCAATTTATTATTATATATTTCATAACTTCTGCTGCCTCTTTCACCACCGAATTTGTTCCCATGCGCATCAATCGCCTGAGCATTAAGATACCCGTCATTAACTGTATTGTATCTGAATACATATTTCGACCCATTATTCGATGCAATGTGATGGGCCATACCAGGATTGTGAACATTTTTATGTTCAAAGTAGTTATCTTCCACAAAAACAGCCTGTTCTGTTCCCAGAGCCAAAGGTCTGTTCCACGATGCAGATTCATCACCATAAACAACAACAGCCGTGTATTCATTATCTATGAATATATTGTGATCAATTACACCTCTGGCATTACCATGCACTTCAATGGCTCTGCTGAAACATTTTTTAAATGTAATATTATCAATTCTAAAATCTTTACATGAACCGGAAAGTCGTATACCTGGTGATGTACTGGGACTTCTTCCGATTATTGTCATACCTGTTATTCTTACTCTCTCTCCATTAGATCCATCTATTCTCATCATCCAGTTTGATGTGTCCCCGGTTCTTCGTATAATAGTTCTATCCTGCCCTGCACCCATAATAGTAATTCCAGCCTTGAAACTTAAATCTCCGTTAAATGAGAAATCCCCTGCAGGAATCATCACAGTATCTCCTGTCTGTGCCTCATTTATTGCGTTGTTTATATCGTTTCTCGATCCACTATGCGCATCTATCACTCTTGCAGGTAACAATGAATAAAATAACAAAAGAATAATACCTGAAATAATTTTCATCTAATTTCCCCCTGTGAAAACATAATTTAAACAATTAACCAGTTTCGATTTTGATCAAAACACCTTTTACATAATTTCCTCCCCGTCTGACCTTAGCAACCCCATAATCTGATTTATTCATATAGTGCCGTTTTCCCATTAATGCATCGTCCAGGCCAGCACAGTAGGCACCCTTGTCAATTAATCAGTTCAGCTCATGTTTCATAGATTCAGTTTAACATTAAATTATGCCTTATGTTAATTTTCACAATAGTAAGTATATTTTATTTTCCCTTTTGTTTGCAACTTTTCGTTTATCCGAATGAGTACACTTATTCAGGAAAGCATGATCTTTGAAGCTATATAAACCGGTTCAGTTCGATGCTGCTCCGACCATTTGTTTTCTGTCGACAAAGCTGTCACAGTGAGCAAATATCGTCAAGGATAGTCTGATTTATGTTAAATTAAACAAAACAGTTGTTTTAACCTGCTTTATCATATTATGATTTTTTCTTATTGTTTCTCTTCAGAACCAGATTCCGAATAGTATATCCGGTCCAACTTGCTACTTGTCAAGTTTCGTTTGAAAATTAAATTTGAACTGAACCTATTCAGAAATCCGGTTTTGATTTTATTCATATGATTTACATTATATCTTTTCCAGAAGATGTGCCAAAGCTTTATACATTGTTGCCTGTCCCCAGTGAAGCATGGGTGTTTTAGCTTTAATTCCGGGCAATTGTCTGTAATAGAAATAGCCCTTTTCATCCTGCATGTTCTCGATTGTCCATTTTGCCACTTTTCTTCCCAACACCAGTGCTTCATCATCATAATCAGAAAACTCTGCCAATGTATCAATTGCCTGAGAAGCACATTGAATGTCAACAGGATATACTCTCTTGTCGTAATACCTGGGTCTTCCATTCACCTCAAAAAAAGTCTTTTTATAAAAATTGAAACCTTTGTTTAAGTTTTTTTCATAATCTTTGTCGCCTGTGCTTTCTATGTAACATTTCAGACTATCAAGATTGTAACCCGTGTGGAAATTATCTATCCATCTTGTATTTTCTTTTTCACCGTAATACCACGACCCGTTTTCAAGCTGTCTTGAGCAGCTATATTCCATTGCCTCTTTTGCAACCTTTTTCATATTTTTGTTTCCATTGAATCTGGCAGTTCTTGCCAGCATTGCAGCCCCTAACATGTTTGAATTATGTATGGAGCTCTGTGTGTAGGCAACATAACTTATGCAATTTCCTCTGTCTGTCAATTCTCTGGGTAAATCCATTATCCAGCCGCATATTTTTTCTGCAATTTTTAGTTTTCCTTTATCTCCTGTCTTTTCAAACGCATCAAGGAATACCTGACCAATCAGGCTTGTCCATACAATTATAGGTTCGTTTTTTGGCAGTTTTCCGGACCTGCTTGTAAAGTCGAAATGATTTCCCCAACTTGGCTTTTGGAATCCAGGTGATTTGTTTTTGAGAAGCCAGTCCAGACATTCTTCTGCTTTATCCATGTATTCTTTTCTCTTTATAACATTGAACCTTTTCAGATAACCCCATGCCATATATCCACGCCCTTTTGTAGATTCGAGAGGTTTTACACCCAGCACTGGACGCAGATTTATTGGAGTTTGTCTGACCAATTGCTGCAAAAGACGTTCACCAATAACAGTTCCAAATGTAATTGGTCTTAAATATGATGTAAGACCATCAAATGGCTCATAACTTTTATAATCATGTTTTTCTACCCATTTCTCTACTTTCAATAAACTGTTCTCAATATCATAATATCGCATCTCTAATACCCCTTCTATTTCAAATGATCTAAAAAGATACGCTGTGACTCTTAAGCCATTCCGAAATATGCATAGAATCAGGAATCATGTTTTTTACAATCTTATTGGCAAGTAACAAATTGTTGCAGATCCACTATTGATTATATACAGGTCCTGACTGACATAATTTTTATTTCTATTGATTATTTCTCAGACACAGACGTTTATTTTCCCAGTATTATCTTCTTTAATCGCTGCATCTGCTCTTTTCTGTGAAAACAGATCAATTCAGGTGAAACAGGCCGTTCAATTCTCAGAAGTGATGAATAGAAATATCCGGCAATCAGGTTTAAGCCACCCAGAACAAAAGGTTTTTTTGTCATTTGATACATTCCCCTGAAAATTTCCCAGAGAGGATGTCCACCAAGATAATAATCTTTTTGTCCATACTGAAAACGGGTATTCAATAACCCTCTGTTTGCAGTACCCATTACCCTGTGGTGTATGAAACTTTTTTCATTAAATGTTTTTGTTTTCCAGCCTTTCATTCTCGCAGTTGTGACAGCCACCCAATCGATCCCTCCCCCTTTAATAGGTATATAACCACCAATATTTTCAAAACATTTTTTCCTGAATATCTGACAGGCACCGGAAACATGGTTAAAGTCTGCATGGTTATAGCCATATGTCAATTTTCCGTTTTCAAAAAAAGTCGTACCTGCCACACCTAAATCCGGTATTTCCTTGAATCTTTTTATTAGGTATTCAAAAAACTGACAATCAAATGTAACATCTGCATCCAGATTTCCTATGAGATCATAGTTCAAGCAGTTTATCTTTTTATATCCTGCATTGAAACAATGTACTTTAGCCGCGAACTGCCTGTCCTGGTGATCATTCATCCTGATCAATTGAATCCATTTATATCTGTCTTCATATTTTTTTACGATACCATCTGTATTATCTGTTGATCCGTCACTTACAATTATCCATCTTATTGGTTTTATTGTTTGTACAATAACTGATTTTATTGTATTCTCAATAAAGGCATCTTCATTCCTTGCAGGAGTAATAATAACATATTTCATAGATACCATTTCCCTCTTACAAGTTTATTCAAACCGATTGTACAAGGTTTTTCCTTTCCTTTTTGTTCAATTTTATATCCTCTTTCGTTTCCTCACCAGGGTAATGCTCTGCAGCTTTAACAGATATCAGTAACATTACAAACCACAGAAATGACGTTGGCTTTAAAAAGCTGCTTTCCGTAACATTGTAAATCAATATCATTGCAAACAGTACCATTCTCAGGCGTCCATAATCTGAATCATGAGAGATATTTATAAGGATATTTTTAACAACAGATACCAGGAATATCAGAAAAAGTGTAAATCCAATAACTCCCAATTCGAGATAAACATCAATGTATCCATTATGTGCCTGACCTGGATTCCATCTGAACATTTCCCACAGGTTATTACTTATATTACCTATCCAGAATGCACCAAATCCGGATCCGTACATCCATTGAGCAGATCCCATTTTCATGAGTTCATCCCACAAAAATGTCCTTCCGGTTAATGTTGGATCACCACCGGTTGAAGCAACCAGGAAAGGAATAAAGTTACTTGAAAACAAATGCTGAGACAGAAGTGTTCCCAAAACATACCCTGCTACAACTACCAGAAGTGTAGTTTGGATAACTTTATAATGTGATTTTACAATAAGCAATATTCCCAGAACAATCAGGCCGAAAACAAATACTCCAACAGATGTTCTGCTTGTTGCGGTTCTTGATCCATTGAGAAGCCATAGTGCTGATATCAGAACAGGTATATCAAACCACTTTTTTTTATATATTCTAGTCAATAAAGCCCATGTTAAAAATATTGCACTTATTGCAGAGAGCTGACCTAAACTGTTTTTATGAGTAGTAACACCAACCCACATCTCAAACGCGCCAGTGTTATCATAAGATACTCCAAGGTCTCTTCTGTATTTAATCAGGTAAACAGAAACAGGAATAAGGAAATATGCACTAGTCCTGAATATTTTCTGTATAGCAGATGAATATCCTGTTTCTGTAATAAGTATTGTAACCATTATCAGGTCGCCAGCTGTTCTGATCCATCTTTTCAATGAAACGCCGGGGAAATCGGACCATAGTATGCTTATTCCCATGAAAACATACAGCAGTATCAGATATTTGTTTTGCTTAATGAACTGTATCCAGTTTACATTTCTGCTTAATAGTACAGCCAAACCAAGAACTTCCAAAATAATCAGGAAGTTTCTGTCAAGAGGACTTCCCTGTAAATAATCAATTTCCGTATTTGCCATTGTTTCGGGACTTAACCAGTAAGATATTCCCCTTGATGCCGTTCTCATCATCCAGATTATCGGAACCAGAATTCCTTTTGAGATGTGTTGATGGTTTTTATTTTCCATAATAAGCATTGCCGTATTTTTTTTGATTTTTTACGATTCTATTAACCAGGTTCAGATATATTGTTTTTTTCTTTTCCCAGTTGTTTCTTTCCATAAAATTTAGAGAGTTTATTATCAATGCTTTCCGTATTCTTTCATTTTTTTTCAGTAACAAAATTTTTTCGGCAAGATCAATTGCATTTTCCGATTCAAAAAATTTAACCATTTTTTCATTGAAATAGTGTTTATGTACCATTGTATCCGATGCAATAACCGGTATTCCCATTGCCATAAATTCCAGTATTTTTGTACTGAAAGCCTCATTTCCAAACGAATGCTTTTTTTTAGGTTCAATTCCTATATCTGCGCTGCATATTATTTCCGGGAGTTTTTCTATTGGAACGATCGGATTAAAGTAAATCCTGTTTTGGAGACCTTTATTTTTAACCAGATCGCAAAAGTATTCTTCATCTGTACCTTTTCCGTAAATACGGAATTCTATTTCGGGAATTTTATCCTTTACCAGCTCTACTGCATTAATGGCAGTTTCCAGTCCCTGATGTATACTCAGTGTTCCCGGATATAACATGACAAATTTATTTTCGGACTTTTTATTTCTTTTTCCAGTTCTCCTGAACATTTCTGTATCCGGATAATTCATTACTACTGTACATTTTCGTTCTTTTACAGACCTCTGTATCAGCCTTTCATACCAGATATGATTTGCAACTATTACATGATCCGAGAATGCAATTGATAATTTTTCTGCAATTAACAGCATCCTGAACAACAATGAATCTTTTTTTGCATTAAACTTGCTGGCAAAGAGTTCAGGTACAATGTCATGTATATCCAGGATTATTTTTGCTCCTGTCAATTTTATCACCAATGCTGCAAACACCTCGAAATCCGGAACTGAATGAACATGGATCAAATCATACTTATTTTTCAGATGAAGACGGGTGATATGGTAAAAAGATTTGATCAGAAACAGCAATAACTTTAACAGGTACTCTATTTTCAAATGTTCATTTATATTTCTATGCTGGATTTTATATACATTAACTCCTGCAACATTCTGGAATTCATTTGCTCCATCCTGACGCAATACAATCGCATCAACACTGTCACCTCTTTTGACCAGTGTTTCTGCATACCTTCTTACCCGGTTATCACCTTCATAAAAGGTATATGCAACCATACATACTTTCATATTCAATCTACCTTTTTACTCGATTCTCTGAATACTGACATTTTCGCAATTGATATTTTTTACGAATGAAGCTAATTCTCTTGGTAAAGCATTCCAGTATTGACCATTATACTTTTCAACAACATATTCCAGCAGATCCCGATAGATTTGCGCACTGTATCTTTCTTTTCCATAATCGCTATTGTTGAAATACATGTAATCAGGATGAGTGTTTATTAGAGCCATACCGCCTTTTTCTACTATCCAGTCAAGCTTCCTTTTCCATATCTCACTTCCATTCATCTTCATAAGGATAAACAATGTAAAATCCTGCGGCAGTGTATATGGGAGTTCTGCAAATCCGCCATTTCTGTTCTGAACCCAGAACGGAAATATTGTTTTCACTCCATCGGGTTGTGGTTCAAACGGATCTGTGTCAAATGTCGAACAATCATATTTAATATCGAGCTTTCCTATCCAATCCAGATTATGATGCATTGCTCCGGCCCTGAAACCCACTGCTTTCCATTCTTTCAGGTAATGATTGATTTTAGGTATTCTTGATTCGAATGTTTTTTGTGAGCTGAAAAGCTTGCCATCATGGTTTAAATCATGGACACCTATTTCGAAGCCTCTGTTTTCCAGATATAGCCTTAATACAGGAGAAACGGTGTATCTTTCCGGTACGAAGTTGAATGATGAACATAAGCCATAATCTTCTTCAATTTTGGACAGATTTATGCATTTGTTCTGGCCATCCCCCTTTTCCACATCATGGGTTAATACAAGTGCAAACTTTTTCTTTTCAGGCCACCTCTGCCAGTTTAGCGGTGTTTCTCCGGCAAATTCATCAATAGGCCATATGTCTGCACATTTTTTCCTTTTGTACTGTATGATATTTCTTCTGATAAACAGCTGTAGATCACGCGGCACACAGGGCTTTACTGTATAATATATTGCCTTGACCATATATTTTCCCTCTTGCATATATTCTTTTATAAATAATTATTCATTCGTTTATCGTAAAACTTTTTTATTTGTTCAGTAATTTTCAATTGTTGATCCTCTTTCAATCCAGGATACATAGGAAGAGAAAGAATCTCTTCTGATACTTTTTCACAAAAAGGGAAACAGCCTTTCCTGTATCCCAAAAACCGATAAGCCTTTTGCAGGTGAAGCGGAACCGGATAATGCAATCCTGTTCCAATCTTTTTTCTTTTCAGATTTTCTCTTAATTTATCTCTATCAGAATTGCATCTTATCACATACAAATGGTAAACCGACTTTGAAAATGGTTTTTCACAAGGTGTTTCAATCTGACTTATTCCTTTGAGCATCTCCTTGTATTTTCGCGCCAATTTTCTCCGTTCATCGTTCCATATGTTCAGATATTGCAGTTTTACTTTGAGTATAGAGGCCTGTATTGTATCAAGTCTTCCGTTGTACCCTTCAAATTCATGATTGTTTTTTTTGTTCTGTCCATGATCCCTTAACATCTTTATTTTATCTGCCATCTGTTCATCGTCAGTGGTAACAGCTCCAGCTTCACCCACAGCTCCCAGATTGTTTGCAGGATAAAAGCTGAATGCACCAGCCTTTCCGATTGCGCCAGCTTTTTTTATACAGCTTTTCCCATAAAAAACTGCTCCTTGTGCCTGACAAGAATCTTCAATAACTGTCAGATCGTATTTTACAGCGATCTGTTTTATTTTATCCATATCTGCGATCTGGCCATACAGGTGTACCGGTACGATGGCTCTTACAGGTTTCCCTGTTTTTGTATGTATTGTTTCTTCTGTTATATGATCAACAAAACAATTTTCGTAAAGATATTCCTCAAGTTTATCGGGTGACATATTAAATGTTTTTTCGTCTATATCAATAAACACAGGCATCGCCCCTGCCTGTGAAATAGCTTCAGTTGTTGCGATAAATGTATTTGGAACAGTAATTACCATATCTCCATATTTAACTCCTGCTGCAATAAGGGCGAACCTTAAAGCATCGGTACCGCTTCCAACACCTATTGCATATCTTGTTCCGCAAAAACAGGCAAACTCCTGTTCGAATGTTTTTACAACATTACTGTTTGAAAATTCCTGACTTGACAGGTTTTTTCTGAATGCATTTACAAACTCCTGTTCTAATGGTTTGTGAAGAAACTCCAGATTCAAAAATGGAATACTTTCATTCATTAGTCCTCCTTTTTTACAGGAGATTCGGTAATCTGACAGATGTTTATCATGGACCATTCAAATCAGATCTGATTTTTCATTTTCCGGCAGGTTACTGTTTTGAAAAAGTGCATAATCAATTTCCACTGGCCGTCCTTCATTTTTCATCGATTTGTCGCATGCTTCCAGCATTCTCACTACTTCCAGCCCTTTAGTTCCATCATTAATAACAGGCTTGTCGTAATTTATACAATCAATAAAATGATTGCATTCCATAAACAGGGCTTCATTCTGTTCTATCTTTGGAGCCCACATGTCTCCGGATCTGTAGCTGACCAGCAAATCATATATTCCCTGCTTACCATTTACTTCAACACCTTTGTCATAAATTTTAATTTTTTCATCTGCATTAAGGTCATTCCATACCAGCATTCTTTTTTCACCACCGATCAAGGTTGTCCTTACTTTGACCGGAGACAGCCAGTTTACACTGAAGTGTGCAACTGTACTGGTGTTGAAATGGACATTAATATATGCAATATCTTCCAGAGAACTGACATGCGACTGTCCCCATGCAGAAACTGCCACCGGCATTTCATCAATCAGATAAGACATTATCGAGAAATCGTGCGGAGCAAGATCCCACACAACATTTACATCATGCTGAAACAGCCCGAGATTAACCCTTACAGAATCATAATAGTAAACACTACCCATATCTCCCCTGTTTATAAGCTGTTTAATTTTCCTTACTGCACCGGTAAATATGAAAGTGTGATCTACCATTATTTTACATTTTTTTGTTTCTGCGAGATCTATTAATTCAACTGCCTGTAAAGAAGTGCTTGTAAATGGTTTCTCGATAAATACGTTTTTACCCTGTTCAAGAACCTTTTTTGCGATATCATAATGTGTGGATACCGGAGTTACCACTGCAACCAGATCAATATAACCGGAATTTATAATT
>DATGNN010000113.1:0-11007 GCA_035306725.1 Chitinispirillaceae bacterium
TGCGGCGGTGCTATTTCGCGTGAAATGCTTATAAATCAACCTTACCAGTCTCTTATCGATATTGCGCCATTTCATACAGGCTTTCTGATAATTCTTGGGGTATTCTGCGCTACACTGTCCAGCGCTATTGGCTCTTTTCTTGGAGCCCCCAGAATTATTCAATCACTGGGACAGGATCGTTTGCTGAAACCAGTTAATTTCTTTGGAAAACTGTCAAATTCCGGAGAACCCAGGCGAGCTTTGTGGTTAACTCTGGTAATCAGTCTTCTGGTACTCTATTTTGCCCGCAACGGTTCAGAAGGTGGTGCTTTGAACATGGTTGCCTCGATTGTAACTATGCTTTTTCTCTGGACCTATGGAATCACCAATCTTGCAGCATTTGTTGAATCTTTCAGCCGCAACCCCTCTTTCAGACCCCGATTCAAATATTTCCACTGGTTGCCTGCCCTTATTGGTGCTGTTTCATGTTTTGGAGTCTCTTTTCTTATTGATGCTCCGGCTGCGCTTCTTGCAACAGTTTTTGTCTGCGGTCTGTTTTTATATGTAAGAAAATTCGTACTCTCTGCATCATTTGGTGATGCCCGCCGGGGATTCTTCTATACCCGAACAAGAGATCACCTTCTGACACTATCCACGCTTCCGGTGCATCCAAAAAACTGGAGACCAACTATCGTAGTTTTCAGCGGCAATCCGGATCACCGTTTAACACTTGTAAAATATGCAAACTGGCTTGGAAGTGGCAGAGGTATTATCACACTCGCAGGTATACTGACAGGTGAATTTGATCAAATGATTGAAAAACGCAAACAGTATATCAAAACTCTTCATGATTTCACTGTTAAACATAAAATAAAAGCCTTTCCGGAAGTCCTTGTCACACCCGATTTCGAACTCGGACTTAATCAGTTCCTTCAATCAACATCAATTGGACCCCTGAAACCAAACCTCGCGCTGTTTGGATGGTCCTCTGTAAGCGAACGTGCTAAAGGATTCATCAATTCTCTGAAAACTGCAAAACTTTTAAATATGAGTATAGTGCTTGTTCATGATGGTGGGTTACCCGAACCTGATCAACGCAAAAAACAGATCGATATCTGGTGGCGTGGTCAGAGAAATGGTTCCCTGATGGTAATACTTTCCTACCTTATCTCCCTTAATTCAGAGTGGTCTGGAACTTCAATCCGGATCCTTCGCGTAGTTCCTGATGAAACACATAAAAAAAATGCTTCTGAAGAACTCGGGAACCTGATTGATTCCTCGCGAATAAATATGAAAATGGAAATAATCTGCTCAAAAGCCCCTTTCCCCGAACTGCTTCATCACCATTCCAAAAACGCCACTGTTATTTTTCTTGGTTTTGAAGTTCCTGATGAATCAAGTGCACAAAATTTTCAGGATAATATAAGCAACCTCCTGAAAGACCTTCCCACAACCATGCTTGTGTACTCAACCGGAGAAGCAGATCTTACTTCCTGATAGCCCGGAATTCGGGGTCGGTATCGATTACCAGTCAGGAATTATAAATTAAACCGGTAATTCTACTATGCATGGTGCAACAATTTTTTCCAATTTTTACTCTTAATGCGGCTCTCGCAAGCTCAATTATCAGCTTTATAAATCCAGTTCAATTTGTCTGGTACAGGTTTAGGAAATAAGCAGTTCGACCCGAAAGAACCCATTTCTGCCCGACCACGACCGGTGGTATCCCTTCACCACCATAATCCGGATTCTCGCTGTACCATTCAAGATTCCAGCAATAGTTTCGCGGTGGAGCAAGAAGCGGTTGTGGGTTTGGTCTCAATTCCCGATCCTGTCCCATATTGACTATCAATAACCTGTCCTGATCACCGGATAAACCGAAATACCTTAAAACAAATCCGTATTCACCAATAACTGCACCGTCGATTCCCTTTCGGCCGGATTTTTTGAAAATCGGCTCTTTATGCCTTATTTTCAGAAGATCCCGATGAAGTTTATACATCTCTTTATGAAGCTTACGTTCATTCTGATTGATCTTTGAAGCAAAAAATGCTTTTTTGCTTGATGGATGCGGGACAAGTGGACCATCAACAAACGAAATTCCCGGAAACTGCGAAAGAAATTTTTTTCTTCCGGCTTTGGCCCTCTGCACCCCATCTCCTTCACGGTCTGCAAAATAGTAAAAGGGTGATGATGCACAGAATTCCTGACCAGCAAAAATCAGCGGTACCTGAGGTCCAAGGATCAGAAGGGCTGTAAATGCTCTGTAAAGTGACCCGGCAGATAACTCATGTAACCGTAATCCACGGCATGTGTTTGCTACCTGATCATGGTTTTGAAGGTAATGAATGAAACAGTTTGCAGGCATCCCAAAAGTTGGAGTACCTCTTGTTTTTTGCTGCCAGAAATAGTATTGACCCTGATAAAGAAATCCATATTTGGCTGCTGAAACAAACTCCTGAGGACTGCCTCTGTAGTCTGAATAGTATGCCTGTGAATGACCGTTTAATGCAACAACAGCACTATGATGAAAATCGTCATTCCAGAGAGCATTTAAGCCGAACCTGTTAATAAGGCCAACATTCTGGTTTTCATTCTCACCTATCAAATAAGTCTTTCGATCCTTTGAAACATTTTTGACAGAATCTGAAATCTCATGAATAATGTTATAATCTGAGTTGTCGAATATCTGTTGCGTCGCATCAATTCTGTACCCATCAATATGAAATTCCTCTATCCAGTACTGTGCATTTGTAATAAAGTATTCCCTCACCGAATCGCTGCCCGGACCATCAAAATTTATTGCTTCACCCCATTCGTTTTTATACTTTTCGGTAAAGTAGAATGGACTGAACCTTTTCATAAAATCACAACCAGGTCCCAGATGATTATATACAACATCAAGTATAACCCCGATTCCGACATTATGGGCCTTGTTTACAAACGAACGAAAATGATCTGGAGTTCCATAAAGATGGCTGGGTGCAAACAGGTTTACTCCATCATACCCCCATCCGAAATCACCATAAAATTCACAAACCGGCATCAGCTCCAGAACATTAATCCCGATTCCCGCCAGCTCTTCAAGAAAATCCTGAGCAGCCTCCCACAATCCATCGCGAGTGAAAGTACCTGTATGCATTTCATAGATAACACAATTTTCATCAGAAATCCCAGTCCAGTTGTGATCAGTCCATTTGAATTTACAAGGATCTACAAGCTGAGAAAAACCTTTTGGGCCATTGGGTTGATATCGTGATACTGGGTCGGGCAATATTTTATCAGAATTGTCTAACCGGAATCCGTACAAAAGGGTTTCGGGAACAGAAGGCAGTATGCCAGAAAAATAACCACCCTCTTCCTTCACGAGTTTTAAGGATGTTATGTTGCTGATACTATTTTCGTTATTTCCTTTTGGTGCATCTGCAAAAACTGCTTCTACTGTATTCGACAGTGGTGACCACACCCTGAAAGAAACCTTGCCGGAAACAAATTCTGCACCTATTGGATAACGTCTTTTTTCGGATCGATTTGATACGGAGTTCATAACTCGAAACCAGGATGCAATGAATATGCCACGGGTGGTAACATAACTTCATTATCTACTCTGAAATTGACAAACTTGAAACTGCTCGTTTTCGACAATTCAAGGGGGATGGTTTTTTACGACATGTTTCTCTTGGAACTGATTACAATTCGAAGTGGATAAATTTACATGGATGATTTTTACTATTCAATTATCAGCTTGCTTTACTTCTCAAGAAGAGCCCTGTAATTACAGAAAAGAAGTTCGCCGCTTTTTTCATCACGTAAATGTAATCCATTTCCTTTACAATATTTCCACATGCTGCACGTTTTACATTCACCGGTTTTAGCCCAGTTTCTGTTTCTCATTACTTTAAACCGGTTATTCCAGACATCCCAGAAATCATCTTTGTAAATATTGCCCTGAATATAGTCTTCACGTAATGACGAGCATGCGGAGATTGAACCGTCAACAAGCACAGACCCGATTCCAATCCCTGCACGGCAAAAAAACGGGATATCCCTTACTTCCATTTCATATCCATCTAGAAACCCTTCACACCCGTATGAAGCGATTATCTTACCTTCGCGACGAGTATCACGGATAAATTCCATTACCGAACGAAGTTGACTTCCGTCGAGTTTCACTTCCTGATTATCCCTTGCCCTTCCCTTGGGAAAAACAGAAACCACTCTCCATTTCCTAACTCCTGCATCAATCAGAAGATCCTTTAATTTATCCAGTGTACGGATATTTCTCTTATTTACACACGTAACAACATCAAAGAACAGCTTTTTTTCTGAAACAGCTCCAGCCAGTTTCACAGCTTCCAAAGCCCTTTTATAAGAACCTGGCTTACCGCGAAACCAGTCATGCTCCTTCTCGAAACCATCCAGACTGATTGCCAGGGAACTCATCCCTCCGTTAATAAGATTTTCGAATCGTTTTTTTGTCAACAGATACCCATTTGTAACGATTCCCCAAGGGTAACCAATTGTATGAATTTTGCGGCCCGCCTCTTCAAGATCTTTCCTCATAAGAGGTTCTCCACCGGTTATTGCCACAACTATTTTTGATGGGTCAGCATGATTTTTGATATTTTTCAGGACATTCAAAAAATCATGTGCAGGCATATCCGGATTTTCCGGATTTTGTGTACAATCACTTCCACAGTGAACACAATTAAAATTACATGAGGTAGTACATTCCCAAAAAAGGTAATCCAGTGTATGAATCTTTGCCTCTAGACTCTTTTTCAGTGAATAAAGATCAAGAGCAATTCGTTTTCTTAAGGGAATTTTGTCCGGAATGATCATTTCAGGATAATCTTTGAATTTATACCAGAATTACCGGTTGTTATGTTTAGAAAATATGTACCGCGTGCAACTTTTTCTGTATTCCAGACAATTAGACCATCACTGGATATTGATGGCGCATAAACCAGTTTTCCACTTGCATTTAGAATTTTTGCATTGTATCTGCTCTTCCCGGACCAGTTTCCAATTTTTATACTTACCTGTCTTCCCTGAGTCGATTTTATTATTGGGACAGTTTCTGGTTTTTTTGCAGTTTTGATATCAGTGGAGATTAATGGTTTCAGATATAATTTCAGCGTATCATTTATCTTGTCAAAGTTAACATCAGCACCTGAAACATACCTGAAACGATCAGTTTGGGAAACTGAATCTATTTTCAGAACTTTTGTAATTGAATATAATTGTTCACAATTTTCAAATATGAAGTTACCGTTTGAATCGGTAACTGTAGAATCTACCGGAGTATACTGCAGTGTAGATCCCACACCATAAACAGGAGCGATTACTGAACACAAGTAAAGTTTTATATTAGCCAGGACGGTTGAATCTGCGCCACTGTACGCAACACCCTTTAGATTTTTTTGTCCCTCTGAAACAGTTCTTGCAAAAAGTCCTGAGCCAACACAGAAAAGTGCAAAAACAAGGGTAACAGCTTTATTTATTAGAAGCAAAACTGAACGGATTGTCCATCCTGATGCTTTTAATACTTTTTTACCCATAACATAACTCCTCGAAAAGTTTCTTTATAAATATTCACCTTAAAAATCAGTTTTCCTGGTACTCTGGTTCTGTATTAATCAGTTTAGCAAATTTTTTCTGTTCCACATAAAACCGTGGATTGCTTTTAAAAGGCATGAAATGATCTTTATAATACTTTTGAAAGTTTAATTTTGTCTGTAATAATTTTAATAGCCTATATTCTAAATCTACAATAATTATTTCACAAATTATCCTCTCCTTAGAAAATAACGCTCACCTGATAAAATTTGTACAATAAATTTTACTATAATGTACCAGGATTTAATAACTTTGGTTGTATATCTGAAATCATAACTGTTGTCTTTTCTTTTTTGGGACGGACTATTTTTTTACTTTTTACTCAAAAGAGTAAAAAGATAGTCCGTCCCAAATTTGACAGAACCTTTCTGTCTATTGTATTTGTAATTACCGGATTACGTAAAGAAATCGTCTGATTCAGGAATTATATTTTAAATATCATGAAAGGGGATCAAAATGAAACCTATTTTTTTGTCCATAATTATTCTGGGACTTTTCTGTTTTACATGTTCGGCTGAGACCAGCCAAAATAAAACCAAAACGAAATCTGATGATATTAAACAGATTATCAATATGGAAATAGAAGATATTGATATGTCAAAGATTGATGATGGCAAGTATGCCGGGAAAGTTCCATTCAGGGAAAAATATCTGTATCATGTTAAAGTTACAGTTAAATCCGGTAAAATTGAGGATATACAAGTTGTGGAAAATGGAACAGAGAATGATTATGCCAAAAAGGGACTCGGCGTCGTTGAGCGCATGCTTGAAAAACAATCTCCAAACGTTGATGCGGTTACCGGCGCAACTGTTACTTCAAAAGCTTTAATGAAATGCGTAGAAAAAGCTTTAACAGCTTCTCAATTAAAAGATTAATTTTCAAATCTTATTTAATTCCGCATTACGTGAAAAGTTTTTAACAAAGATCATTGATTTTTTGTCGATCAACTTCCCGTTCACTTTCAAAATGCAGATACGGGAAACCTGTTGAATCAGATTGGTAAATGTAAAAAGCTGTTTTCACTGTTTCAGCATCATTTCCATATCGCTATAAAGCACTCTCTTACTGCCACTCTATCTTGCCTTACTGCCGGAATGGTTGTAGGGAAAATGGGAGCATGAAGTAATAATTCATGTCCATTCACCAGTTTTTTAATCTTTGCTGTCATTTCTGTTTTTAACTTTAGTTACATAAAAAAAGCCGGATACTTATAAAAGTACCCGGCTTATTAATTTAATTGTAAGACTGTATTATTTTACGATATTGATTTTTGACTGCCTTACAATAGATTTACCGTTCAAGCCCTTTGCATTGAATCTGACAATATACATACCGTTTGAAATATTGTCGGTTGAAAGAGTTGTTGAAAGGCTTTTTGCATTTGAAACAGGAAGAGATTTAACAACAGCACCTTTTGTATTGATCAGGCTGATTTTGCCATTTGAAAGTTCTGAGTTGTTAAAACTGATATTGATTTTTCCATTGGAGTAAACTGTTTTAAATGAGGACTGAGCAGCTTTAGACATATTATTTTTAACACTGCTTTCATCTAGTCCAAAATTTCCACCTACAAGAGTAATGTTGTCAATAGCAAAGATACCTTCAGATCCTTCAGAAGCCTGAACTTTCCACTGTATTTTTGCCAGATTGTTGATATCAAAAGGTATCTCATTATAACCTTCCCAATGGGAATTTATGTACAGATCGTTTAAAGGTATCATAACCTTTGTCCACTGTCCTTCTGTACCGAGTAATGTTCTGAAATGTACAATCCCGTCACCACGGCTGTTTCCTCTGTCAGGTTCATTGGCATCAGAAACATCATTTATATCACTGATTTCAAATGTTACCTTTTCATCACCGTATGTGAAGTATTCGAAATAAATAGCTGTTACACTATCCCCGCAATCATAATATTCACTTGCAGATGAATCATAAAGATTACAGCCGATCCCGACAAATCCCTGGATGTTAACAGTTTTACCATCCCTCACCTCTTCAACCATTGGTCCGATAGTATATTCAAGTGCAGCAGCTTTACCCACACCATCAGAACCAGATGCTTCAACGAAATTTAATGTAAGCCTTTTAGTTTCCTCATTCTGTACTGCATAAGTTTCAGAAACAGTCGATTGGCCACCAATTTCAGCATCATTGTACGCATACCAATAGGTACGAAGTGGTGTTTCTGAGGGATATCTTCCTTCAAAAGTTGAAAAAAGACCTTTTGCAGGTGCACCTGTTTCTACTTTTGTCCAAACTGATGGTGGATATATTTTTACACCAACCAGTTCAAGTTCAGCAATATCAAGTGTGTCAACTGTCAGATCTTCAGTGTATAAAACATCCCAGGCTAATTTTGTGCAATTAGTAATATCAAAAGCAAAATCTGCAGCCCATGACGGACAGATTAATTGGCCACCTTCTTCATCAATTTCGATTTCGAACTGTTGCCAGTCTCCTGAACTAACACTTATATCATATCCCCAATAACCAAATTCATCATATTCAAATTCATCAGGTTTTTTCTTTGTGTAATCTTCAATATCTTTGGTCTGAACTTTAAATTTAATACCTACATCATCATTTACGCGCATTTTAGCCTTGAACTTAATTGCAGTAACACCTGTCAGATCAATTGATTCTCCATCTCTACAAAGGCCAGTACCAATTCCAACAAAAGGATCCATGTCCCAACCACCATCTTGAGCTTCCCATGGTTCGGAAAGTGTGAAAGGCATTGTAGCACAAGGTTTACTGAAACTTACATCAGTCTGAAACTCATATCCTTTTTTATCTGCCGGATCACCATCATACGCATTTCTGGGTTCCCAGGTAAAAGGAACATCCACTGTAGAAGGTTTTGAATCAGGATCACTTTGTGGGCGGTCATTCAAAGACACACCAGCACTGTCATCATAGTAATACCAGTAACCTTCCAGATTGTTTGCATTATCATCAAATGTTGCATCAAGAACTGTAACTTCCTGCGCAAACATGGAAGAAGCTGTAAGGATTGTAATAAATCCCGATAACACTGCTTTCCATTTAAATTTACTCATATAGACCCCTTTTTTAAGGTTGAATGAAATTTTGTGATTTGAAATCCACATTTAGTGTTTATGTATTAGCTTAGTACTCGCATTATATCCAGAGGTTCAACAAAATACAAGTGTATGCTCAAAAAGTACTACATATGTTTAAGGTTTTAATCTAAGTTTTCGAATTTCATCTTATAAAACTTTTTTAATATAGTTGCTTCATGGATAAAGATCAATACTGTATTATTCCAATCTGATTGTAATAGCATGCTATTTATCTACAAACAAAAATAATAATATAAAATATATAAGACTTGTTCGTTTAATTAACTTCAAACAACAATATTGTTTCTCATTGTGGAGTTGCTTCAAGTGGAATAAATGAACGCACTACTTATATTATGCAACTAAAAAGAAAGCGGTTAAGTGTTCTATTTTTTATATTATTATTTATATTACTAATTTGTCATATATGCCATACATTCGAAAAACTAATTTAAACAGTTATGGGAGTTGATTTGATATGGTTAAAAAACTTTTTCTAAAGATTGTAACAGGGATTATCGCCTTTGGTGCAATATTTTATTGTTTTTCAGCAACACCTGTGGAAAAACATGGATGGCTTCAAACTAAGGATCAATACCTTTTAAATGAAAAAGGAAATATTGTTCAGCTTAAAGGAATGAGCTTTTTCTGGAGTACTACCGATTGGCCAGGATACCAGTATTATAATGCAGAAACCGTTAATGCGTTGGTTAACGACTGGAAATGTACTGTTGTAAGGGTTGCTTACGATCGAAACCCCAATAGCTGGAATAGCGTAAAAACTGTTATTGATGCTGCTATCGCCAAAGGTATTTACGTTATTATAGACTGGCATGCCCATGATGCTCATAAGGATCCTCAACAAGGTATTAATTTTTTCAAGGACCAGGCAACTACTTACAAAAAGACACCCAATGTAATCTTTGAGCCTTATAACGAGCCAATCACTGACGATGGTAGCAGAACTGATGGGAGTGAAAACAAAGCAAGGGAAACCTGGAAAGCTATTAAACCTTACCTGACATCCGTAACAAAAGAAGTACGCAATGCCGGTGCAAAAAATCTCATTATCCTTGGTACTCCGTTTTTTTGCCAGCATGCACATATTGCTGCGAATGATCAGATTGTTAATGACAATGGAGATAAATTCGAAAATGTTGCATACTCTTTCCATTTTTATGCTGCAAGCCACGGCCCCGAAGCCTTTTATGTAAAAAATGGTGATGGTTCCGGTGGCATGGAATCTGAATATCTTAGTAAGGCAGTTTCTAAAGTACCTATTTTTATCACTGAATGGGGTACCACTCATTCTGATGGGGGCGAAAGCGGTGAATTTAATGAAATTGATGAAAATAACACAGATTGGTGGTTCGAGAATTTTGTTGATAGATACCACCTTGGCCATTGTAACTGGTCTGTTTCAAGCTTCCAGATTTCAAGTGCTTTCTCGGGCGGGACAAATCCCAGCCGGTCTGGTCAAATTGTCAGAAAGTACCTTCTTAATAATACTGAAGACGAATTTACACCTGTATGGAAAGAAGGCTTTAGTGGACCTGCAGGCGATAATACCTTTACAATGCCCGGAACTCATTTATCATGGCTATTTAATAAATATTATGGATCGCATATCACTCAAGGCAAAACATCTTACAGTAACCGGGATAAAGATGATCCCAGAAATTCAAAAGATTCTGTTCTAAAAGTTACTCCCAGTACAAGCGAAGAATGGCTTACTTATAACATTAAATCAAATGATAACACAAGTTATATTGGTTTAAGGGTTTTTACTGCAAACGGCGGGGGAAAAATTACCATATCAGTTGATGACAACAAAGAACAGGAAATAACTCTTCAGCAACAAGATGGCTGGTCTACAATATATTCCGACCTGTCTGTAACTTCAGGTAATCACACCCTGAAATTCGAGTTTTCTAATACAACTGGAGAGGAATATTATGTACAATGGTTTGAACTTACTAACACTACGAATATATTCTCCCACCGTACGGAACAAATTTTATCTGATAAATCAAATATTACCATTTTAAAAAATGGTTTTTCTGTTTCACTTCCAGTTTCACATGATTACACATCATTTTCATTGACTGGAATCAATGGGCGCACTATTAAAAGTGGAAAAATAAACAATAATATCCGACAAATGGAATTCAATGACCTTTCAACCGGTATCTGGTTTTTCAAACTCAACCAGGGACAACAATCAAAAATTCATAAAATTGTTACCAGAGTAAAATAGTTAAGAAAAAATCATAAATCTGCACAGGAGTTGGAATCAATGAAAAAATATTTAACGGTAATATT
>DATGNN010000114.1:0-2721 GCA_035306725.1 Chitinispirillaceae bacterium
TGGACCAATAAATCGTCCCTGTGTTTCGAGAATAACTGTTCCACCACCATTACTTGTGCTTCTGTTGTTTTTATCAAGAAATGGACCAGCAGGATTTTTTGATCTGCCAACATTGATATAATAAGTGCTGTTTACCCCGTCACAACATTTACCCCGATTAAAAAACAGATAATAGTGTTCACCATGGTATATTGAGAAAGCAGCTTCCGGATTACCGTCTGCGACATAATGTAAATCATTTCTGTCGATTGGCTTTCCCGTTGTTGTATCTAGTCTTGTCATCACTATACCCGACCAGAATGATCCGTATATTAACCAGACCTTTCCGTCATGCCTCATGACATCGGCATCAATTGCATTATGATCCGACGAATTGTTTGTAAAAACTACCATACCCTCATCCTTCCAGACGGGGTTTTCTAGTGAAGTTGACGTAGCGAGTCCTATTGCTGATTGACGCGAACCGAATGTTGAACAGGAATAATAAACATGCCACTTGTTATTCATGTAAAAAACTTGCGGCGCCCAGAAATGACCTTCAAAACCAGGTACATAAGTATTAATCCATGAAGGATAACCGGAAGAAAAAATCCTGCCACCCCGTTTCCATGTGCAAAGATCGGTTGAGTAGGCATGTTCTACTCCATTACTTGTGTAAAAGGTGTAATAACGGCCATTTTCACTGACTATTCCTGCAGGATCATGGATTCCGTAGTCATACTGTGCATGAATTTCTAAAACTGTAAATACAACTAATAACAAGAACAGTGAAACATTCAAAACACGCTTTTTCATCTGTCTGATCTCCCGATATGATTTGATACGTCATAAATCATTGGTTTTACTTCCTGAATTCAATCAATGCATCATTTTGTTTCTGATTCATATAGCATAATTTTACCCAGCCGTTGTCAGGTACAAAACTCATAACCCTTACTTCATCGATTCTGCCATCGAAATAGTTCAAACCCTCCAGATCCGGTAACAGATCATGCTTAAGATGGCACCCGATGGTAAAATCACAATCAGTATTACGTTTTATTTCGGTTGAGTTAACAAGTGCTTCGTCCCTTACCAGTTCTCCATTGACATATATATACTGGCGGTCGCCATCACGAACACCTGTGAGAAAAACCCATTCCTTGTCTTTTGGCGTTTGCGGAGTTCTGTATTCACTGTATTTCCAGCCGGTCTGATCCTGAAATTCAACAAATTCCCATGATGCAGCTGTGTCATTAAAACATTTATACTGAAGATAATACTGGTGATGACCTTTACTTGCAATACCATGCCACGAAGAATCAACAGAATCTGCATACGCCCAAAGAGATACCGCATAGTAACCATTTTCCTGAAAATCAAGCTTACTGTGCGCTGTATTATGCATTGTAATAAAATCGCTCTTACCGTCAAAATCCATTGCCTTTCCTATGATTCCAGGAACAGATGATGAATCGGCCATGCTGTAAGGAGTACCATTATAACAGTTTTGTGTCGCATCGCAGACTGTAGAATTTCCTTTTTCTGCCAGGTGCCATACTCCCTGAAAACCTGCTGCTGTATCAAATACCACACTGTTAACCGATTCGTTTGCACTACCGGAATTCCCCCAAAGCATAGTTATATTCTGGTGGTCACTGTTACCCAGTACCGTATCCATAGCAATCCATATTTCAGCCTGTTCATTTTCAGTATCCCACCGCTCAATTTCAAACGGAAGAAAAGTATTATCTGATTTCGAAAACCGGATATCATCACCATCAGCTTCAGCCTGGCTGAAATCAAAATTTTTATTATTTAACCTTACAAGAACAGGAAAATTATAGATATCACTCTCAACAGATGCTCCGGCAGGAGTGGTATTGAGGTACAGACGCTGTGCATACTGCCATTGCGGATGTATAACAAAAGACGTATCAGAAGATATCACATCTACATCATATCTGTTCATCAAAGGTATCACTGTGCTTTCTGAAGAATAAACGATCTGCGGAATTACGCCAGCCGGTACAGAGTCCAACACTGCGTCAGAACTGCTGTCTTTGACAAAAACAAATATTGCGGTGCCTGGTATATAAATATAACCATCATGTTTATGTAAACTTTTTGGAATATCAACTGCTACACTGCCCGTATTCCTGAGAATCCCATCTTCAACAGTAACAGTATCATTTACACCGCTTGTTCTTATTTCTGTAATAAGCGCACTGGTCTTTCCAGCGATTTTTCTTGCCACAATTGTATAACCTGAATAAATTCCTGTTACGTTCAGAAGATAAAACCCATTTCTGTCGGTTGTGTCGGAATGTACAACATCTAATTCTCTATCGGTTACCGGATTATAGATATCAGGAAATATTGTTACAATTGTCGAGCATGCAGGAGTTCCGTCGAGGTTTGCAATCCGTCCTATTACTGTTTCCGAACTGCTTCCATTAGCAATACTGTCAGAAATACTGCATTCAAGAAAACAAGCCACAGTAAAAGAGAAAATGATTTGTACAAAGTATTTCACTTTATGCATCATCATCTCCTTTACAAAGATCGGAGAGAGGAAAAAACTGCATATTCAGTTGAAAAACGCGATCCGGTTTGTTATCATTTTCTGCAAGTGATGCGATTTTTGATCGCACAGCAGCAAGTTCCTCTTTAATAATAGTTTTTGTCTTATCCGAAACAGCAAGAGTGAGTGTAGAAAGATTGATATTTTCAGGCTTGAAT
>DATGNN010000115.1:0-3542 GCA_035306725.1 Chitinispirillaceae bacterium
TCGGTTTCCCAATTTGTTTTTCATAAAATGACAGTTTACGGTACATCAATAAACTTGCGGCGAATGGTTTTAAAAAACCAAGTGAAGCAGGGATACTGAGAGCAGCAAGCAAAGCAAAGGTGAATATAAATTGCTCTGACCTGTGTAATATCATCCCCAAACCCACACCCAAAGGAGCAATCATGTAAATAATACTCATGATAGCAGGATTTGAATATTGTCTTTGTTTCTTTTTCTTCAGGATGCTTTCATCCATATCAAAATTTCTTACAAAATCGTATCTTCCATTTTTCAGATCAAGCACGGTCTCTTCATTGTGAAATCTATGGCTTTCCCATACTTTTTCCCAATATTTAAAATACCAGATACAGACAACTACAGACACCGGTATTAAAACCGATAATAAAATAAGCAGTCCTGATTTTCCGAAAATTCGGTAGATACAGGCTAACCCGCTGATAGAAAAAAAATAAGGTATAAGGAATAATATTGCAGAAGAAATTATCATGCTATGTTTAGCATAAGAAAAAAAATATTTATGGAAAAATATCAAATAAAAATAGGTGGTTATTGCTGGGAAACCTGGAATAATAAAACATGTAAAATTATCAAGGACAGCACATATTATCAATGAAAAACTGAATGTAATAAATGGTATGGCCCATAAAAGAAAACAGAAAGTTTTTTTCAGTTTTTCCCAGGTATCTTTGTTTATATTATGTTTCTTTTGAACAGACATTTTCTAATATTTGAACTCGATTCCAGAGATATACATATTTTCTATGCTTTTTTCCAATTGATAATACATTCGGCCGATACTTTCTAGAAGAAAGTTCCAGTTATCACCTAAAAATGATCCTGCATCGCTTTCATGGTTTTTCAGATAATTTGTAACACCTATTTTATTATCTATTATATCCAATGCTGAACCGACTCCAACACTTAAAAATGCACCGCCAATTATAACGGCCCACACAGGTGCAGTGCATCCTGCTAATAATACAACAGCTCCCAAAACCGCTGCAACAATTCCAGCAGTAATTATACTTCCAATTACCGTTTTTAAAATATCCATCCCGAGAGTTACACACAAATCTTCAACCTGTTTATTCTCATTGTCGTTTAGCATCCACTCTACTACATCAATTGCTCCTACAATCAAAATGGTAACGGCATTTCCCTTTAAGCCAGATTTCAGTTTCCCGACTGAGCCAAGGTTTACCACTTTTGGATTTGTTGCCCTGTATCTTGTTCCGGTATACCATTTTCGTAATCCGCTGTATCCTCTGAAAATCACATACTGTTTGCCTTTTACCGTTTTAATATAAAATTTTCCCTTGAACCCGAAATCATGAAGTATGCGTCTGTGATTCCATAAATTTCTTCCGGTTGTAGCAGAAGTGGAAATACCTCGTTTAATTGACCAGAACTCATTTTTATCTTCTGAAGACACCTTTGTTTCGTCAAGCTGTTTTTCGTAATCCTTACCAAGAAGCTGTATCATAATATCTTTACAAACATCCTCATCAAGATTATCTATATCAACAGCTCCATCAGCAACATTTATTGTATTCTCCAATTGCTGTGAAAACAGAACCGTTTCGTCATCATCATCTACAGGCCTGAAATTTAATCCATCAAGATATGAGATGTCTTCATCAAACTGAAGAGGTGCTGTATTTTTAAAAACATTCGGTTCGAGAACAAACATTCTTACCGGATCATCATTACTGGTATTGATAAAGTTTTTCAGAGGAAATTGAATATTGCTCTTCTTTTTGTAAGGAAACAAATTTATAACTGGTTCAGGTGCAGATTTAGGAATAATAATGCTGATTTTTTTGTTTTTGGGTAATGCCACTTCAGGAGTTAATTCAATTCCTTTTTCCTTACATAAATATCTTTTGAATTTATCCTCGCTCTTAACCGTGATTTTTAAATCACTCTTTTCATTACCATCATCGGTTGCTGAAAGGATTTGAATCTCTCTTGGTTAGCTTACAACGATTTTGTAATTTTCTCCTTTTATTATTTTAAGCGATTCAGCTTGATAGATCTTCTTTTCAATTAATTCTTCCATCCCAGGGTACCCTTTTAAATTCAATCTGCTTTCTGAAAGTTTCAATAGTTAACAAAAAAGTATTATTTTATATTTTTCAGGTTGCTTAATCTAATTTAAATTGAAATGTTCCAATAAACAACAAATTTATTAAATAATAAGATTCGGAATTGAGAATTAAGATTAAATCATGATGTTCGCCGAGTGCACTATATGTTTTTAAAAGATTTTCATGTTCGCCGAGCGTACACGACCCACTTAAATAAAGGCACCTTTTCATTTGATAAATTTCATGTTCGCTGAGCGCACACGACCCCCGCGGTAGTTCATTGCAGTTCTGAAACTCCTGTTTGGGGGCGTGTGGAAACCTGTGAATAGTTCCGTTTAACCAGAATTTTTAGTGAATAATAAAAATTTATCTATATACATTAATTTCATCCGTATTCCACTTCAGTGGATTAAGAAAACAAAGGCATTCCGCGGCCATTATGTTGAGCAGCACCTGCACTTAAGAAAAGCAGCTTTTACTGTTCGAGTCCCGCAATCTACATTTACCTATTGAACGGGTTTAAAAAATGTCTTCAAAGCGGGAGAGTTTAAAAGCTGCGTACTGTTTGATACATTATAAACATTACTTAAATTTTATTGTTTGCAGGTGATTAGCCGAAACATGGCCGCTCCCAGGGCATTTTGGTTCCTTTTTTGCCCTGGAGCAAAAGGCAAAAGACATAATAGAAACAGTGTTCCTACACTGGAATACTCTACCTTTAAGGAACGGCAGTGACAAAGGAACTCGTCGTCCGGGCGCGAAAGCCCGTATAATTAAATTTTAATACTACCACTCTTATAAATAAAGAATTGAGAATTCCAGAATTTTGATCATCTTGTTCGCCGGGCGCACACGTCCCCCGCGATAGTTCAGTACAGCTCTGAAACTCCTGTTTGGGGGCGTGTGGCAACCTGTGAATAGTTCCGAATACCTAGAGCTTTTATTCATTCTTTTTTCATATAATTTATTCAAACATTCTTAATTTGTAGTTTCCCTCTCACACCGGGAGAGGCCAGAAGACAGTGGCCAGCAGGATAGTAATAAATAAAAATCTATCTATAACCAAAAAAGGTCGATATTATATTATAACCATGTCGTCTTATCATGATAAATGGTATACAAGAATTTTCAGTGATCCAAAAATTGTTGAAGAACTGCTTCGTTCTTTTGTTCATGAAGAGTTTATTGAAGAGCTGGATTTCAGTTCACTTAAAAAACTTAATACAAAGTTTGTACCGGTATCCGGGAACTCACGACATGCAGATATAGTTTATGAGATAAAATCAGATGGCCAAAGTGCTTATATTTATCTTTTTCTGGAGTTTCAGTCTACTGTGGACCGGTTCATGGCATTAAGGATGAACCGTTATTTGCTTGAGTTTTATCAGGAGAATCAACGGCTTAATGGAGAAAAACATTTAAATCCGCCTTTTC
>DATGNN010000116.1:0-4957 GCA_035306725.1 Chitinispirillaceae bacterium
TGCAGCGTTCTGATCCTTATATCATCATAATCCGCTTCAACCAATGACTTTGTATTATCAGAATCGGACATTATTGCAATACACTCTACACGCGGCGGTTCATCATTAAAAGTCTTTCTAAAGTCATCTAAAATATTAACCTCCTCCCAAACCCATTCACCCAATTTATCCATATTATTTCTCAGTACTATAATTTTAGTTCTCCCATTATATGGACTGCTTACAGTAATACCCTTTGGTAAAGAGTTGCTCCAGACATATTTCAATACCCTGTTCATTTTAAAAATACCATGAAATATTACATATATCCCTGCGCCACTATCAGACAGTTCTTTTACAGACTCTTTTGCTCCGTCCGGAAGCTTATGTACACGCCATCGCCAAGAAAGAATCGGATATTGCGAAACCTTCAGTTTACATTTTTTGCCAATTGCAGTGTTTCCACCCTTTGTTCTGACTTTGAGAAACCAGTTTGCTTCTTCGTTTTCTATTGAAAACATACTGACATCACTCTGTGTTGCATACCAGCCGCATGGTAATTTATTTGTTACTTCTGTGCAGTTGGTAAAAGTATCGATAATTTTTAAAATTGGGTACTGTTGGTTCTCATATGCATATACATTATATCCGAATAAAGAATTAATTATTAATAACACCAAACATACCATTTCAATGCCCCCCTCGCCTGCAAAAAAAAGGATGATTTACTTTCTTTTCATAAACTGCAGGTTCAGAGAGAAAATCAAAACAGATTTTAATAGTTTTTAGCAATAGATGTGCCACAACTGCAACATTTTAAATTGGAACGAAGTTATTTTTACATCAATGAAACCGTTACTGGAGCGTGACTCAAATAAAGGATAAAAACTATCCACATATCCCACTCTTTTTTATTATCCAGCCCTGATATTTACTGATGTAAATACAACCTACTGTAACAAACACTCAAAATCCTGTTTGACTAATTCCCAACCCGACAGTTCTTTACTTTTTATTTTTAATTAATTCAGGTAAAGCCTACACCTGTTATACTAACAGATACTTATCATCAATGACTTAAACTGTGCTTATGCAACACTTTGAACCCATACTCCATGCAGTTATTCAGTTAACTGCAAAACGAATTGGTTTATTTACGTTTTCATTCGAACAATTTCACTTATGATAAATTTGCAAAAACAATGCCGTATTTTAAAGGAAAAAGCGAGGTGTGTTTTACATAACTAAACCGGCTTATTCCGGTTTAAAAAGATTTAATTGCAGAGATTCATTTAAAGAACCGCAGCGATATCCCCTTATGTCAATTGCAACATAGAGGAAACCTGCATCCCTGCATAGATTATAGAGCAACTCTTTATTGCTCCAGGCCCTACTCATCTCTTCAGGTGAGATTTCGATACATGCAAGTTCACCACGACAACGTACTCTGAACTGGTGAAAACCAGTCATTCTGATTGCATTTTCAGCAGTTTCCACCATTTTCAATTTTTCTCTTGTAATAATTTCATAATATGGGATACGGGATGCCAGACACGCCTTAGATGGTTTTGAAGCAGTTTCTAATCCAAATTTCCTGGAATAATCCCGAATTTCATCTTTTTTGAAACTTAATCTGATAAGTGGAGAAATAATATTCATTTCTTCCAAAGCCTTGAGCCCAGGCCGATAATCATTAATATCGTCAATATTACTCCCCTCCATAATTACTTCATAGTTTTGGGCAGAAGCTGTTTCTTTTATCTGGCTAAATAATTCTTTTTTACAAACATAACACCGGTTTCGGGAATTTTTATAAAATTTCGGAACTTCGACTATATTACTTTTCAGTATATAATGGCCCAAACCCATTCTTTTTGCGACAGCAATAGCTTCATCTATTTCACTGCCTGGGATTAAAGGAGAGCTCACAGTCAAAAGTAAACATTTCTTCCCTAATACTTCACCTGCTACATATGCCAGAAAAGTGCTATCAACCCCCGCAGAAAATGCAACAGCAACTGATTTGTACTGCTCAAGAAAATTGTACAGTTTCTTTAACTTTTCCATTAAAAAATTATACCTGTAAACAATTTATCTGGCAATTTTCAAAATTTTATATTTAAATATTCCACGCGGAGCTTTAATCTCCACTTCATCATTAACAGAATGACCAAGAAGAGCCTTTGCTACAGGAGAATTTACCGAAATTTTTCCCATTGACGGATCTGACTCATCCCCAGTAATTTCATATTCTACCTCCTCCTCAAAATCATCATCCCACAAAGTAACCTTTGTACCTATAAAAACTTTATCTGTTGAAATGTTCTCAGTGTTTATTATCTCAGCAGTAGCGATTTTTTCTTCAATTTCTCTGATTCTAATTTCATTCATGGAAAGAGCCTGCTTTGCAGCTTCATATTCAGCATTCTCTCGCAGATCTCCGAAAGACCGTGCATAATCAAGCTGCTTTGCGATCTCTCTTCTTTTTGTTGTTTTCATGTATTCCAAATCCGCATACAGTTTATTATACCCATCTTTTGTAAGATATGTTTTTTCCATAATAACTCTCCTCTCCGAAAAGATTTTCATCAAATCGGATATAAAAAATTACCAATTTTCAACCAGGGTTATTAATATCCAAATTACATTAATGCCCTCATTTAAGCAAAATTTTACCTATCAAACCTGACCCGGTTTCAATAATGATTGTGGTTGTTTTTTGATGCGTTTTTTCAGCAAATAGTATTTATTTCATACATCAATATCGATTTTTATCTTTCAGAATTAACAGCATTCCTGTTTCATTTGTATTTCAACAATGCTCTATCTATTCTCTATTTGATTATACCTTGAATGGATAGTAAAATAAGAGGAATACAGATCAATTTTATTTGCAATTATATTTTAAAAACTGTTTTCAAATCAGTGGATACAACATATATTCTACCAAACCGTAATAAAGTAAACAGTAAAAACGATAGATATGTTGAATTATGTGGGATTACAACCGAAACGAAACCTTAAAGGAAATATTTTTTAAAACCAATATTCTTCGAAAACCAATTAGCGGTATCATATCCGGATATCATCAAATTTCCTATACTCTTATAGCACCAGATAAAGAAGATCCCTCTTTCACAGTAGAAATTAACGGAAAAATAAATGTATCTCCAAAGTTCATCATTTCAGCCAACTCATTACGTGAAACATTTGGCGATGTTTTTGACCCAGAAACTTTTGATGATGCTATAGTGGGAAGGGTTTTTTCTTTTGGACTTTCAAAACGTCTGGACAATCTAAAAATCGAAAACAAATACTTTAATTTAACCAATCATAAGGATAAACCACAAGAACATCTTGAAAGAATTAATGACCAATTAATGCGCAAAGAGGATACCCGGACTGGTTTGATTTTTTGTCCAGACGTTCGATACTATCCGGTCTCTATAGATCGTTTTATTTCTGATATAATGGATCGGGAGTTTTAATTTTGGAAAGAAGATGTATGTATGTACAATAATTCTCACAATATTCCTGATAAAAACAATCCAAACAAGATCGATTCAAAAAGAAATATAAAATCAAAACACTTTTCTTTAGATGAAACTCCAAAGAAAAAATTCCAAAATATAAGCGAAACAGATATAAAGAAAATTTCTACTATCAAACCATATGTGGCTCGATATTTGAAAATAAAACAACAAAAACCAATCAGTGAAAAAGCAACAAAACTGATTGCTGATACAATCAGGAATCTATTGCAGGAAAAATGATTATTCTTCAGTTTTACCGTTTTTATATTTCTGTTCTTACAGGTGGTTTTTTTTATTATGGTGTACTCAATAAATGGTGGGTATGGATTGGAGTAACTACTGCAGTACGGACTTTGTGGTTTATAATTGAGCATAAACTTGATAAGCTTAAAATGAAAAAAATGCTTAAAATGCATGAGTTTTCTTTTAAACAGCAATTTGGTCCCTATGGCATCAGAATCATAAACAAGGTACAAACAGATCCTGTTATGCTAAAAAGTCTTTGCGAAATTTTTACTCCAAATATCAAGAAATTAAAAGAAACTGTAAATCAGCTAGAAGTTATGGATACACTATTTAAAGCAGGAATGCGTCCGGAAGGAGACACGTATCTTCTCCATGACCTGAAAATGAAATATGGAAAATATCGGCTCGAAAATGAAACAAAAGAAAACGAGTAGTAATAATCCAAAATAAAGTCGATTAAGTTACGATTAGCGCGCGAGAACGACACCTCTGCCTGGAGAACTTGTTTTATAGCTGAGAGGGTCATCCTTACCAAGTTGCACGGAACAAACAGACAAAAACTGTTTTGCAATTATCCCCCAAAAAATGAATGTAAGAAATAGTATCACTATCATCCCATAGCAAAGGCCTATAAAATAAGGCGATTTTTAATTCGATGTATAAAATATTTACTTATGGCTATAGTAATTTGTCAAAAAAATGCCTCTATCGAGCAATATTCGTTACATTTCTATGGGATGATAGTGAAATAGTATAATTTAAGGTATACTAAACACTCAAATTGCCTCTATCTATTACTGATTAAACCCTCATGGTATTTTCTTAATATTTTTTTACCTGAATACCGAACCCTGAAATGACTTTTTAACTCATCATGTGTAGCAACACCAGTTTTTGCAAGAATTTCAGATGGTTCCTTTACCTGTTTGAGCTCATTAAAAATCGTTTCTATACCTGAAACCGGAACTGATTTTGCAATTAATACATCATTTCCGGTTTTTATCACTCTGTTACACAGTTTTTTTTCTCCAGATTCAGAGCAGAACAATGAATCTTCAACCAATTCTACCTGTAAATATTCTTTCCCACTGTTTACAAGCAGATTGCGATATGCTTTAAAAAATTCTACCGCATCTTTATCGGTATCCCATGTAGTGTACCAGATTAAATAAAACTCCCCCTTACTTTTATTCTCAAAT
>DATGNN010000117.1:0-3885 GCA_035306725.1 Chitinispirillaceae bacterium
CAACTCGAAGAAGTGCACTGGGCACAACTATTGAATTACCTGAAAGCATATCGGCTGGAAGTTGGGCTGCTCATAAATTTCGGAAGTAAAAGTATGCAGTTTAAAAGATTCGTACTCTGAAAACATTGTCTGAATCACGGAACCAGAAGATTGCACAAATTACACTGATAAGTATTGATTATTTGTAACAATCCCTGTCTTTCAGTGAAATCCTATAATCAGTGCAAATCGGTGATTCAGACACTTTTCTTTGCATATATTTCTTTCCAATACTAATTTAAATAAGTTAATAGTTTTCCTTTTTTAGATTCCATTTTGCCATGAACACCATTATCCTCACTCTCCAAACCACATCAAAAACTGCTTATACGGTTAAAAAAGCAGAAATCCTCACCAATAAAAATCAGATTAAAAAAAACATTTTTAAAACAAAAAACCAGGATATGCACCTTTTTTATTATTCTAACAGCGCGACTATTAATAATAGAGAGCTTTTATAGTACACTATTACAAAGGAGGTAATTTTGAAAGAATACAAAATTGTAAAAATTGCAAAAGAACGTTTTGAAAATACTAATGAGCAATCAAACCAGACATATAATATAAATTCTAAATAAAAAATCATAAGCTGCAAACTGGAACCTTTACAATGATACAAACCTTTAATAACAAAACTGATAAAGTAGGCGATGATCTGAAGAAAAATATCTGCAGGGAAATTAAACTACAGGTAGCTGCAAGTATTTTTTCTATTTACGGATTTTATTCCCTTAAAAAAGAATTAAAAAATATAGACAAGCTGAATTTTATTTTCACCGATCCTACTTTTATAGAAATAGACAAAAAAAGCAGGGAACAGAAACAGTTCCAAATTAATTCCTGTTTGCGACAAAAATCAATCAGCGGAACAGAATTTGAAATCGCTCTTAAAAATGAACTTAAAGGAAAAGCAATCGCAAAAGAGTGTAAAAAATGGATCGAAAAAAAAGTCTCCTTTAAAACAAACAAAGGCAACAAATATATTCAGCCCCATGTTACTCTTGTAAATAAAGACAGCAGCTTCGTCTATATGGGAATTAATGAATTCAGCAGCGCAGGCTTTGGTTATGAAAAAAATAATTCCATATTACACCAGATAATAAAAACAGATGATTTCGAAACCACCAGACAATACATACAAAACTTTAATGAAATATGGGATGATGAAAATATCCTGAAAGATATTACTGATGAGGTGGCGGATTACATAACAAACCTGTACAAGGAAAATTCACCCGAATTTATCTATTATCTGACACTTTACAACATTTTCAATGAATTTCTTGAGGATATATCTGAAGATGAACTGGCAAATGAGAAAACCGGATTTAAGGAATCTGTAATCTGGAATAAACTTTATGATTTCCAGCGTGATGCCGTGCTTGGGATCATAAACAAACTTCAAAGATATAACGGCTGTATCCTGGCCGATAGTGTCGGGCTTGGAAAAACATTCACTGCATTGGGCGTAATAAAGTATTACCAGGAACGTAACAGGGCTGTACTGGTACTCTGTCCAAAAAAACTCGGTGAAAACTGGCTGACATTTTTAAATAATTATGACGACAACTCTCTGATAAAAGACCGCCTCAATTACGATGTGCTCTACCATTCCGATCTCTTAAGGGAAAATGGTGAAACAAACGGTATCGATTTAAGCCGTATAAACTGGGGCAATTACGACCTGGTTGTTATAGATGAATCCCATAATTTCAGAAATAATGATCCCCGTAAAAACCGTATAACAAGATATCAAAAACTGATGAACGATGTTATCAAATCCGGGGTTAAAACCAACGTACTTATGCTCTCTGCAACACCTGTCAATAACAGGTTTACCGACCTGAAAAATCAGCTCGCGCTCGCTTTTGAGGGCCATACCGGTGAAATCGACGAAAGGATAACTGCCGGGAAATCCATTGACAATATACTGAAAAATGCCCAGAAAGTATTTAACGAATGGACAAAACTCCCTCTGGAAGAAAGAACGAGCCAGCAGCTTCTGAACAGGCTAAATACAAATTTCGATTTTTTTAAACTGTTGGACAGCATAACAATTGCCCGAAGCAGAAAGCATATAGAAAAGTATTACGATTCCAGCAAAATCGGCAAGTTCCCAAACCGCCTGAAACCAATAACACACCATGCAAATATTACAAAATTACCGGATTTTATCGAGATCTCAGATTTATACAGAGAACTT
Source organism: Chitinispirillaceae bacterium (assembly GCA_035306725.1). Taxonomy (GTDB): domain Bacteria; phylum Fibrobacterota; class Chitinivibrionia; order Chitinivibrionales; family Chitinispirillaceae; genus JAAYEB01. The sequence goes on from DATGNN010000117.1 coordinate 2,243, forward strand.
TCACGTTTGAACATGTCAATTTATTCACCATTTGAATATATTCTCGACAGCAAAAAAGAGTTCTATAGTGATGTATACGATACAAAGCTGAAAGAAAACGCAAGTTTCAAGCAATCGCACCGTGAAAAAAACCTTCAGACACTTATGCGTGTGAATCTGTTGAAACGGCTTGAGAGTTCGGTTGATTCATTCCGTTTAACACTCAATAAATTTATCAAACAAATTGAAAGCACAATATTTGCCATAGAAGAGTTCGAAAAAAACGGTGACGCTTCATTCACAACCGCAACACAGTTAGATGAAATCGACCTGGATGCCGACAGCGACGACTGGCTCAGCGATGAATTCAGTATTGGTGATAAGGTGAAAATCAATCTGGCAGATATGAATACTACCGGCTGGAAAGAAGATTTACAGGCTGATTACTATATAGCCGCACAATTGCTTGAGGAGATGCAGCGTGTAACCCCGGAGCATGATGAAAAACTTAACGATTTAAAAAAAGTCATACAGAATAAATTCAACAACCCGATAAACCCGGGAAACAAAAAAATACTTGTTTTCAGTGCCTTTGCCGATACAGTACATTATTTATACGCAAATATAGCCGAATACATGAAAAAAAATTTTGGCCTGAATACAGCAAAAATTGTTGGTACCGACAAGAACGCGTCAACACTCAATATCAATTCAGGATTTAACAATCTGCTTATTAATTTCTCGCCCCGGTCAAAAGAACGAAAAAACAAAGAAGCAACTCAAATCGATCTGCTTATTGCAACAGACTGTATTTCTGAAGGACAGAATCTTCAGGATTGCGATACCCTGATAAATTACGACATACACTGGAATCCGGTTAAAATTATCCAGCGTTTTGGGCGTATCGACCGTATCGGTTCAACTAATAAAGTTATTCAACTTATCAATTTCTGGCCGCAGCTCTCACTTGATGACTATATAAACCTGAAAAACCGGGTTGAAAGCAAAATGTTTATGGTTGATGTTACTGCAACCGGTGAAGACAATGTTCTTACAAATAAATCAACCGATTTGCTTTTCAGAAAAAAACAGCTCGAAAAACTGCAGGAGGAAGTTGTTGATATTGAAGACATGGGAACAGGGGTTTCCATTACAGATCTGGGATTAAATGATTTTCGTATGGATCTGGTCAGTTATATCGAGAAAAACGGCACCTTTGATGGCGTTGCAAATGGGATGCATACGGTCTGTAAAAAAGATCCCGAAAAAGGAATCGATGAAGGTGTTATTTACGTACTGAAAAATATTAACAACGAAGTAAATATCAATAATACAAACCAGTTACATCCGTTCTATCTGGTGTATATCAAGGATAATGGCGAAATTGCATCAAATCACCTTAATGTAAAAGAAACACTGGATATCCTGAGGCTTATCTCAAAAGAATATCCGGAACCTGTTAGAGATGTATACCAAAAATTCAATGATGAAACTAATGATGGTAAAAATATGGAAAAGTATTCCTCTTTACTCAATAAGGCAATTGAGTCTATTATTTCAGTCAAAAATGATAGAGATGTCGACAGCCTTTTTTCACCAGGAGGAACTACCGCAACAGCAAATTCAATAAAGGGACTGAAAGATTTTGAACTGCTGACTTTTAT